>JAFQAM010000257.1 GCA_017416885.1 Clostridia bacterium
TCTTCTACCGTTCCTACTGCAAGGAGCTTGCCGTTTTTCATGATACCTATGCGATCGGAAAGCGCTTCGGCTTCTTCCATATAGTGTGTCGTTAGGATAATCGTAATTTTGCCTTTCAAGGAGCGAATTGTTTTCCAAAGCTCGTGCCTTGCTATAACATCAAGTCCAAGAGTAGGTTCGTCTAAAAATAAAATTTGAGGCTCGCTTATCAGTGCCATTGCTATACTGACACGGCGCTGCCAACCTCCTGATAGCTTTCCCGCCTTTCTGTATAGAATATCAGCCAAAGCAAATTGCTCCGACAGCTCTGTAATTTGGGCAAAGGTCTTTTCCTTTGAGAATCCGTGAATACCGCAGATTAATTCTAAATTTTCTTTTACGGAAAGGTTAGGGGCAATAGCGGTTTCTTGGGGAGATACTCCAATCAATTGCTTTACTTGTTCCGACTCCTTCGTTATACTGTAACCACCTACAACGGCATCTCCATCCGTAGGCTTTATAAGACAGGAAAGCATTTTTATTGTCGTAGTTTTTCCCGCACCGTTTACGCCAAGAAGAGAAAACAATTCGCCTTGATGTATTTCTAAATTCAACTTATCCACGGCAGTAATTTTTTTGTACTGCTTTACAAGTTCGATAGCTTTAATTGCTTGCATTTTTTAATCCTCCGTTTATTTTATCGCTTGCGGATATTATTATAGCAAACAAAATTGGAGAATTGTTGATTTTTTGTCTGTTCGGTCATTTTTCGTTGTTAATCGGTTTTAAATTGTCATCGGCCTATACTTTAACGATCGCCATAATCTTAGTGAATTAATTTTAAATTGTCATCGGCCTATACTTTAACGATCGCCATAATCTTAGTGAATTAAAAAGATCCCATCTGACGGAGATGCAAAACGACCGCAGGAAATATGTTCAATTATTGATGAAATCTTCATCCTACATCTTTAGATGAAATGAAATCGAATTTTCCCCCACCCACCATCGGGACGGATTTAACTGAAAATACCCAGGATTGTATCCAATCCTGAGTGTTTTATTGTGAAAGGACGATAAAAAAAGATATTTCGCCACTTTTTGTTTGGGGTTGAACTGTCGCGTTCTTTTCGTTTGCGCGAAGCGCAACTTCATTGATGCAGAGCATCACATCGTTGCGAAGCACATCATTTGCACAAGGTGCAACATCGTTTATTTGTGCCGCAAACGGCAATGATGTTCTCGCTATGCTCGAAATGAAGTTGACCTTTGGTCAAATGATGTTGTGCCTGCGGCACAAATATAAAAACGACAAGTTGAAACTTGTCGTTTTTTCTGGTGGAACTGGCGAGAGTCGAACTCGCGTCCGAAAACCACTTGACATAACCTTCTCCGTAGTCAGTTAATCCTTTAAAATTCCCCTACAAAACGATGATTAACAATCTTTTATTCAGGTATTGTCTTAGTGCTTGATTGATACAGACAAAACTCTCAATTCAAGTTCACCTCTCACATTACGCTCAGTCTTAGGTCGAGGTACTCCCAAGAGGAACGGGCGGTGCATAAGACCGCAGCACTGCTAATTGAAACTCCCGAAGGAGAATCAATTAGGCAGCCATAGCAACTTTATTGTTGTCGTTTATTTTTAAGTTGGCCATTATACGGGATTAGCCGGCCCGCTACGCTTATTATATCTCATAATCCCCGTCGAAACCTTTACAGTCCCATATGGAATTTGCTATATTATTATATATCATTATGATAGTTTTGTCAATGGGAATATTTCCAAAAAAATCGCAAAAACCGACAAGCAATAGCTTGTCGGTTAGCATTAAAAGAAGAATATACCAAGTCCCCAACCAACTAAGCCACCTTTTTTAAGATGCTCAACATAGTTGCGTCTGAATGAAGTGTTAGCTGGCAATCTATCGGGATTTCTGTCCTCTGTGTCAAATAATCTCCAAAGGTCCTCGCCCTCATTGTCAGCGTACTCAAAAACATCAAAACGAGAGAAGAACTTGTATGTATTACTATTGTGATTTAAAATTTCCTCGTGCTTAGGATAGAGAAGCCAAGAGTGACAAATAAATGGCTTCTCATCGCCCTCAACCTCAGTAAAGAATTCCTTCGCCATCTTGTAAGCCTCAATACAGCTATTTTCATCAAAAGGTGTGCCGTCTTTTGGAATATGAACATTGATAACCTTGCTTTCCTTATCAAGCTTATGTCCGTTCTTTTCATAATTGTGGCCAAGCTTTGTAACCTCAAACTGTAATCTGCCAAGAGCAAATCTTGTAAGGTCAAAAAATCCGGGGAACCACCAAGCAACAAAAGAACCGATTACACCGCGTACAATCTTGCATTCCTCGAGCTTGTACTTTAAGTCAAGCATAGATTTCTTGTAAATATCAAGAGAAATTCCTCTTTCAATATAAAGCTCCTTTAAATGCTTAGTCATACACATAAAAATAAGTAAGCCTGATGTGTAAGGATGAACTCCAACAAGTTTACCGGCATTCTGTGCAGGCACTAATATGGCATTATAATAATCACAGTGAATATCATTTTCATATAGCTTAACGATTCTCTCAAATTCTTTTTTTGCTTCCTCACAGCCTTCAATTTTCTCAAAAGCCTCAATCAAAAACTTTCTGTCAGAATCAAGATATTCGCATTCAATCATAAAATTATTTAAATAGTTTTTCATTAAAATCCACCCTTAGTAACCCTTTCAATAGTTCTTTGCGCATCACGCTTAGCATCGCTTTCGCGCTTGTCATATAATTTTTTACCCTTGCAAACGCCGAGCTCTAATTTAACTCTTGATCCCTTAAAATAAAGTGATAACGGAATTAAAGAATAACCGTCTCTTGCAACCAAGCCATTAAGCTTTATAATTTCCTTTTTGTGCATAAGAAGCTTTTTAGCTCTCATAGGATCCTTATTGAAAATATTTCCCTTTTCATAAGGTGAAATATGCATTCCAACAACAAATAGCTCCCCGTCATAAACCTTGCAAAAGGAGTCCTTTAAGTTGACCTGTCCATTACGCAAGGATTTAATTTCAGTGCCAAAAAGCTCAATTCCTGCTTCGTATTTTTCAATAACGAAATAATCGTGATACGCCTTTTTATTTGGCGCAATAATCTTAATACCTTTTTCAGTCATAATAAACTCCTTTCTTAGTCATAACAAAGTAAGTATATCATATTATTATTAAATTTGCAATAGCATATAATGTCGAAAAATCACATTTTATCATAAAATTCATACTATAATTATGAGAAATATTCTCATTTAGGAGATAAAAATGAAAATTGTACTATTAACTGCCTTGGGCGTAGGCGGTGCAACTGTTTTTGGTGCTATCATCGGCTTTATATTCAAAAAAATCTCGCATAAATTCTCTGATATAATTTTAGCCTTCGGCGCAGGCGTTATGCTTTCTGCATCGTTTTTAGGCTTGATTTTGCCGTCATTGGAATGTGGTGGAAAATTTGGTGTACTAATTACCGTATCGGGAATATTTGTAGGAGCAATCTGTATTGACCTGATAGAAAAGCTTGTACCGCATATCGACACTATCACTACAACCGATAACGAAAGCTTTAAAAAGGTAATGCTTTTTGTTTTAGCAATAGCAATCCATAACCTTCCCGAAGGAATAGCGGCAGGCGTAGGCTTCGGCACAGGCGATATTTCCTCGGCAATAATGATCGCAGTAGGAATTGCGCTACAAAATATTCCCGAAGGAATGGTAATAATCGGACCAATGCTATCAGTAGGTATCAGTCCGGGAAAAACCTTTTTCTATGCTATGCTGACAGGACTTATAGAAATCATAGGTACATTTATTGGATACTTTGCAGTAAATATATCAAATGTTATTTTGCCCTTTGCATTATCCTTTGCTGGCGGCACAATGCTATATGTCATTAGTAACGAAATGATTCCGGAAACTCACTCACACGGCAACGAGAGAGGAGCATCGTATTCATTGCTTTTTGGCTTCTCAATTATGCTGCTTTTTTAAAAAATAACCGCTATTTGATGTGAAATAGCGGTTATTAATATATGCACACATTATCATATGAACAATATAACATAAAAATAGTTAATTTTTTGTTAATAAAATTAAAAAGCTATTTACATTATATGGATGTAATGATAGAATACATACGAAAATTTAATTTTTAGTTAATATTTTTGTAACAAATAAAAGGAATTTAAAATATGAAATTTTTTGGAAACATTTTAAATTTTCTTGAAGCCACAATGAAAACACCGACAAATTTCAGTTGGTTCCATTTGATGTTTATAGCAATAGCCATTTTAATAACAGTGCTGTTGTGCATAAAATTCAAAAATTGTGATGACAAGATTTTTAGAAGAATAGTTTTTATCGCCTGGCTTTTGCTTGTTGGCTTAGAGGTGTATAAGCAAATTGTATTTACATTTGATTACGACGGAACAACAATAACAGGTGATTATCAATGGTACGCATTTCCATTCCAATTCTGTTCAACGCCGTTATTTGCGTTACCGTTCATTGCATTTTTAAAGGATGGCAAGATAAGAGATGCAGTTATAATGTATATGGCAACATTCTCGCTCTTTGCAGGACTTGCTGTATTTGTATATCCTAATGATGTGTTTATTGAAACAATCGGCATCAATATACAGACAATGATTCACCACGGCTCACAAATAGTATTCGGTATCTTTTTTGCATCATATTTTAGTAAAAAGCTAAATTTGAAGCGCTTTTTAAGCTCAATTGCAGTTTTTGCAGTATTCTGCTCAATAGCAATCATTTTAAATATCATTGTCCACCACGCTTTTATAGCTAACGGAATTGATGAAACCTTTAATATGTTCTATATAAGCCCCTATTATCCGTGTACACTGCCAATATTATCAACAGTTTACGAAAAGGTGCATTACTCAATTTTCATCATCTTGTACATTTTTGGCTTTGCTTTAGTAGCATACATAATATACAATATAGAAAATCTGATTATTAATCTATCTGAAAAAGGAAAAAAGAATGTTAAACTACAATAAATATAAAAATTTAGCAATAATCTTATTTTCTTTTATTCAGCTTATACTGTTCTTTACAGTGCAAGCAACAAGCGGCGTTTCTAATACAATATCATCCTTTGCCGTAGTAGTATTATGCTGTCTCTTTGTAATTCTTTATATTGAAAAATCCAAGGATTACATTTTTACACAAATAGCACTTTTTTGTACGGTAATGGCAGATCTATTTTTAGTAGTCCTTCAACCTATGAAGCAGCTGCCTGCAATGATATTCTTTTCAATAACACAAATTTGCTATTTTTTAAGGCTTTTCTTTAATACAAAAAGCAAAAAAGAGAAGCAAATACACATTATTATAAGAGCCGCATCCTCTTTCCTTGCTATTATATTAACAATCGTAGTATTAAAAGCAAAAGCAGACGCATTAAGCCTCGTTTCAATGTTCTACTATGCAAACCTCATAATTAATATTGTATTTGCATTTATTCATTTTAAATCCTCAAATCTTTTAGCAATAGGTCTATTACTATTCCTGTGCTGCGACACCATAGTTGGTATAAATGTGTTGTTAGACCAATATATCACCTCGCCAAGCCTTCAAGAAAGTATAAATTCAATCCTGAGTTCACTCAACTGGGCTTGGATATTCTATGTGCCCTCACAAACGCTTTTAGCATTAAGCTTGACAAAACTTAATAACAAAATGAGCTATTAAATTAAAATAGCTCATTTTTTATTGAATTTTAGCTTTTATTTAACCAATCAAATGCTTCCTCATAACTCTCTCAGTTACAATAATATCCAATATTTGTAGCTTTTCACCGTCTTTTAAAGTAAAAATGGTTGAATTAAGATATCCTTCATCTGCATTTGCCACTAAATTGTCAACTATGCCACGGTGGGCTCGAATCAATAAGCATTGAATAGAGACAATAATCATCAAAAAGCTTTTAAATTTCATCTCGATAGTAATCGTTCACCTGTGCTTTCTGCTAATTATATTGCAAACTGAAGATATAATTACCGATATATGTACAACTAAATTTTTTAAAGGCTCAAATCCGTTAATAAAAGAATCAATTATTATAATAAAGCTAACGCTAAGCAGAATATAACAGAGAATATGAAAAGCTTTAAGACCTAATGGCAGCTTGCTGAAACTGAATTTGATATTTTTCTCATTATTAACATCATCTGACTGATTATACTTATAATTATAAATTCGTCTTAAATTCAAAAAGTATATAATTCCACCGGCTAAAAGAATTACAATAAAAAAGCAAATAGAAAGAGACACATAAACACCGTTAGGATTATAAGCTACAAGTAAAACAGGATGAATTGAAATTATCGTAATTAAAACCAATATAGAAATAACAAAGGATAATAAGGCTCTATTAACAGCAGTCCATTTTGGCATAAATTCCTCTTCGTTTCCAATTAAGCATCCTTTTAAATTGCTTTTATAGATAATAAAGGCGGCTATACAAACAGGATAACTAATTATAAAAAGCATAGCGCCAATCGGACCTACAATTTCATCAGAAAGATTAAATCCCATTACTACACAAATAAACTCAATCAGCAATAACGGTACTGTAATCAATAAAGCAAGAAAAACAGATACTAAAATAGCATATTTCTTTTTTTGCTTTGATAGCATTATTTTAATTCGCTCAAGCTCATCATTTCTTTCAATTCGTCTTGATGCGAATAACTCCTCAACAGTAATATCAAAAATTTCTGCAATTTTAGGTAATAAGCTTGTATTTGGCTTCGCAACACCGTTTTCCCATTTTGAAACAGCTTTGTTAGTGACTCCAAGCATCTCCCCAAGCTGAGATTGTGATAATTCTTTTTCAGTTCTTAAAGAGCACAGAAAATTTCCAAATGTGTAATCGTTCATAGTAAAGCCCTCCTTCGGCTATTCAAATCTTAACATAAGTCAATTATTTTTTCAAGTTTTTGGCTGTCTCTTTTTGGTAGAACTTAAAATTCGAAATAAAATAGAATACTTTTTTGATTTCTAAATCCAAGAAAAAAGCTTAATTATAAACACAGAGTGGGGGATTTGAAGAAAATTAAAAATAGTAAGGCTCCACAAGGCGAGATATTTCTGCCGAGCCTTATGCTTGCAAGCGGACAACGGCTTTCGTCAGAAATGCGAACCCAATTTGTGCAAACACGAAGCTGTTTCACCGTGAGGATAAAAAATTACCGCAACCACAAAATGTGGTTGCGGTAATTTTGGCACCCGCAACGGGAATCGAACCCATAACTAACCCTTAGGAGGGGTTTATTATATCCATTTAACTATGCAGGCATAACACACCGAAGGGTGTGTATTATTTTTCGCCAAAAAGGCTTTTATTTATATCACAATTAGCCTTTAATGAAGAAGTGTTATGTATAATCGGATAGCAATCGATTTCATTAACAACAAAATGCTCAACAATGGGAATATTAAAAGGCGCAAATATATTCATAAGCTGTCCGGTTGTTTCTATATCCTCCATCGACGGATAAACTGAGCCATTTGGATGGTTATGCGCTAATATAAACATAGAAGCATTAAATTTAAAGGTAAGTTCAAGAACCTTTCTTACATCAACCGCGGAAGAGTTAACTGAACCCTCGTGAATTTTCTCATATCCCAATAAATCAAAGCTATTGCTTAGGAAAAGAGCATACACATTTTCGTTTTTCTCACCGTGATAAATGCTTAACAAAAATTCTTTAATATATTCAATGTTGCTAAATCGCTTAATATGTGATGTCTTGTCAACTACATACGCGCGGGAAATAGCAGGTATAAGCTTAATTAGTGTTGCGCTGTTTTCTGTAATATAATTAACAGTAACAAGATCCTCAATGTTAGCATCAAAAACTGCGCTTAAAGAACCGAATTTCTCAATCAACTCATGCGCAATATCATTTGTATCCATGCGAGGAATAGAGTAGAAGAGAAGTAACTCTAAAATATTGTGAGGCTCAAACTTATCAAGACCGTTTTCTAAAAATCTATTCTTAAGTCTGTTTCTGTGCCCCTCGTGTAAATTCTTTTCTTTTTCCATTATTTTTTAACAACATCCTCTTTATTTGTTTGTGCAACGATATAATGCGGACGGCCCTTAACCTCATTAAATATTTTTGAAATATACTGTCCAACAATACCAATAGATGTTAAAATAGCACCGCTTGCAAATAATATGACAAATAACATAGTGTACCAGCGCAAAACATCCGAGTACAAACCGTTAAAGCTTTGACCTTGAGTTAACTTAATAATTGCCAAAATAAAAGGCGGAACGGATGCTATAAATGATAAAATGCCGCACCCTGTGGCGAACTTTAATGGAAAACTTGAAAAACTGATTATGCCATCCCAGGAATATTTCAAAAGCTTTTTAAAGCTCCATTTTGTCTGTCCTGCCACTCTTTCAACATTATCATATGACAGCCAATATGTTTTAAAGCCTATCCAACCGAAAATACCCTTTGAAAAACGGTTATTTTCACACATAGACACAATTGCATCAACCATATCGCGCTTCATAAGACGGAAATCTCTTGCGCCGTCAACCATATCAAGAGTGGAAATTTTACCCATAACCTTATAAAATGCTCTTGCAAAGAATGAACGGATTTTTGGTTCGCCCTTTCTCGTCTGACGGCGAGTTGCAACACTGTCATATTCACCGCTTTCAAGAAGCTTCACCATCTCCTTGAGCAGAGCAGGCGGATCCTGCATATCTGCATCCATAACAGCAGTATAATCACCTGTCGAATTGCAAAATCCTGCATACATAGCCGCCTCTTTTCCAAAATTCTTTGAAAAAGAAATGTATTTCACTCTATTGTCATTTTTAGCTAAATCCTTCAAAATTGAAAGCGTTTTATCCTTCGAGCCATCATCAATAAAAAGCATTTCAAAATCATATTCTTCCATATCCTTTGAAACACTGTTAAGCTCAGTATAAAACGGTAAAAGTGATTCTTCCTCATTGTAGCAAGGAATAATTAAGGAAATTTTCATAAATTACCCCCCATAGGATTAATTACAAATGGTATTTTACCATACTAAAAGTAAAAAGTCAACCATATAATATTTAAATAAATATAAAACTTTGTTGACAAGCAAATAAAAATATGTTAAACTACTAAAAGAAATAACTTTAAAGGAGCTATTATGAAAAAAATAATTGCGATTTTGCTATTGCTATTCATTCTTACATTCGCAGTAGCATGTGGAGATGATCCAATCAATACTGAAACAAATGGCGGTAATATCAACACCGACACTCAAATTGATACCGAGACTGATACAGATACATCCGTTAGCACTGACACGGATACCGACACTGATTCATCAACCGACAGCGGCGACGGACAAGACTTAAACGATATTTTAGGCCCGGACTGGACTTTGCCGCAGAAATAATATGTTCAAAATAAAAATAGCTGATTTTATAATTCAAATCAACAATAAATACGATTTTGTGGAAAGACAATGCCATTATTATATTGTAAATGATGGTGAGCCTGATTTTATTGTTGAATGCACAGATGATGACATCAATGCCGAAATCGCAAATTATGAGGATCCGTTATTAGCAAATCCCGGATATAGCGAGTCTATATGTATTTACAGAAGGCTATGCTTGCAGCTTCCTAAATATGATGCTTTTTTGATGCACTCA
>JAFQAM010000258.1 GCA_017416885.1 Clostridia bacterium
ATTTTGAGGATATTGTACAAAGCGCATATTCCCAGGCTGACAAATCTATGCTTGAGGGCATTCTGCCCTTTCCTGCAAGCGCGCAAATGGACTTTAATATGTCCTACCTTAGCGGATTTTTAGCCAAAAAACGCGACATTGAAAGAGATGCTCTCGAGGGCGACTTTAAGTCCAAGCTTTTGTCGTACAGTAACTCAATTTTAAGAGGCACTGTTGGCAGCTATTCCTCATTTACTATTAAAAATAATAATGTAAGAATTAAAGCCTGCCATTGGGATTATTCCTTAATGCCTATCTGGCTTTTAACCTACAAAAGCAAAAAGGGCAAGGTTTTCACATTTGCAATAAACGGCCATACAGGCAAAATCTATGGTGAATTACCAATTGATGCAAAAAAAGTAACTCTAAGCAGCATTCTCACAGGCTTGGGCGTTGGCTTACTTGCATTTTTAGGAGGGCTGCTGTTACTATGAAAAGACTTCCTTTAATTTTAATATTTGTACTTCTGTTATCAATTTCATTTACGCTTATTGTAGGCGCAGAAAGCGGCGATATTTCATTTGATTTTAATATTATATTAGTCGCCGTTATTGCAATGCTGATAACAATACTGATTTTCGTAATCGCTGTTGTGGTTTCCTACAAAAAAAAGCTCCGCGGCACAATTTATCCCTTCGATAAATTCACCACTCTTGACCTGACCGATTATAGCGATGTCTAAACTCATAGCCATACTACAAGATATAAGTATAGGGATAGTAGTAGTAATAGGAAATAGGATATAGGATGTAGGATGTAGTTCACATTTTCGCATAGCGAAAATATATCGAAAGACCGTAGGTCTTATATCGAATTTCACGCAGTGAAATATATCGAATTTGCGCAGCAAATATATCGAGTGCGTAGCACATTTTAGATGTAGGCCTCTCATTTTGCAAAGCAAAATATATCGCAGTGTAGGGGATGGCGTCTCGACATCCCGCAGTATATCGAATTTGCGTAGCAAGCATTTCATTTACACATATAAAAAAGCAGAAATTCGTCTGAATTTCTGCTTTTTGTTTAATGAATTGTACATGAATTGATTTCATCATGAATTGCACACAAGCGTGCATGAATTGGCTTCGCCATGAATTGTCACTGCGTGACATGATAAGAACCTTCGGTGCATGCTGACAGCTAACGGCTAACGGCTGACGGCTAACAGCTAACGGCTGTTACTTGTGTCGTCAACACAAGTAACATAAAATTTTTCTAAAGTATCAAGACAAACACAACCAAGAGTGCCGCAGAAAACGGCGCCGCAGTCGATAGCAATGTGGTTATTTATTTCAAGGATTTTGCCCTTGCTTGTATAGTCAATAAGCGCGGTGGGAGTATGACCTGTTACAATATATTTATCGTCAAAATACTTAGTATCGTATTCAGCCCTGCCCACAATCAGCTCGCGCCAATCAATATCGTCAAAATTCATCATTTTTTCCTTTGACGGTACGGTATGGGACAGAAAAAAATGTCCTGCCTGTGTGTCTAATTCCTCAAAAATCAAAAATGAATTAAGATAGTCAAGGACCTTCTTTTTGTCCTCGTCATCTAATTTTTTAAATGCCTCATAGGTAACAAGACCGCCGTCGCTCAGCCAATCCTTGAAAATTTGCTTTAATTCCTTGGTGGGCTTTGATTTCAGCTTCTTTAACAAAAATGCGGCAAGGTAATCGTGATTGCCTAAAATGGGAACGACATTTTTTCTTTCCATCATATCAAACAGAATTTTAATGCCGTCAGCGCCTCTGTCAATCACATCGCCTAAGATATAGAGTGTATCTGTGTCGCTTAAATTTATTTTTTCAAGCATTTTGATATATAAATCATAGCAGCCGTGTAAATCGCTCATTGCGTAAATCATAAATTTCTCCTTTGTTATATTTAGCTATACTTATTAAAGCCGCTTTGCAGCTTTTCCCTTATGCGTAATCTTAAAAAATCGGGCTTAACAATTTCGATTTGGTCAATATATTGCATTGCGTATTGCTCCATAGCCATAACGCTTGATTTCAGCATTATTCTGCATTTTCCCTCACCTGTGTCGCTTATTCTGATATTCTTGCCGAAGCTATCTATTATATTATCAATGGAAGATTCGCTTGCAATCAGCTCGATTCTTTCGGGGGTATCGCTATACATATAAGGCCTTGCGGTAGCAATTTCGTTATAATCAATGCCTCTTTCGTAGCCCTTTACTGTATTTATGCGCACACTTTGCTTTTTTGTGATTTTTATATCAGTGATACGGTCAAGCCTGAAATAGCTGATTTCCTCGCTTTTTTCACTTAGCGCTATTAAAAAATAGCCGTGCCTGTGTAAAACAAGCTGATAGGGACTGACGGTATATGAATTGCTTTTATGCAGTGATTTGTCCTTGCTATATTTATTGTAATCGAAGGAAATTTTTTTATCAAGTAAAATAGCCTCGTTTATTATGTCTATATTATAGAAAACCGCTTGGTTTTCCGTTTTGCTCCACTCGTTTACGGAATATGCATTCTTTATTTGCGATTTAAAATACACGCTTGACAGATTGCAAAGTCGGTTAATTAAATCCCCCGAATGTGACGGCGGAATATATTTGCTTGACAAAACTCCGTCAATAAGCATACGAAGCTCGGAGTCCTCAAAATCCCGTGAGTCCAAATAGCTTCCCTTAAGGCTTGATACGATTTCGTAGCCGGCTTCGCGAAGCAATGAAATATTGCGGCTGATGGCCTTGCGTTCAAGCGTAATGCCGTAGTCATTTTTTAATCGGTGAATAATGTCTTCTTGTGTAAGCGGATGCTTAATATCGCTGTGCTTCTTTAAAATTTCAAGTATTCTGAGCAACGCCAACTTTTTCGGCTCTAATGAATTCATATGCTTTCTCCTTTATTTTAGTACAATTATTTTATCATTAAAGAGGAGAAAGTGCAACGCTCATATGTTCCGTTTTTGGTACAATAAAAGCGTAGTGTCCTTAAGGTCAC
This sequence comes from Clostridia bacterium, assembly GCA_017416885.1. Lineage (GTDB taxonomy): Bacteria > Bacillota > Clostridia > Oscillospirales > CAG-272 > RGIG2000. The sequence continues at coordinate 3,018 of JAFQAM010000258.1, forward strand.
TACGCAACTAAGCTTGCCCTTGCGGACAAGTGAAGTTTACTTCGTAAGTGAAGTTATCCTGTGGATAGTGAAGCTTTGCTTTCAGCAAAGTATGCAAGCTTAACTTCACTCGTGAGACAGCTCGAACTTCACTGCATAGCAACTTCACTTTTGCTTTAGCAAAAACTTCACTAAATTCGCATTTGTTTCTACAAAAGCAGTGCTTCGCAAGGCTGAATTAAGGACTACAACGGGATTATCGTTTTTGACCAAGCAATCAAGGTCACACAAACCAAGCCTTCCCCAGTGGGGGAAGG
>JAFQAM010000029.1 GCA_017416885.1 Clostridia bacterium
CCACTTTGCCAAAGGCAAAACTTCACTATCCGCAGGATAACTTCACTTACGAAGTAAACTTCACTTGCCCGTAAGGGCAAACTTAGTTAGCGTGATACTCCGTTAAGAGTATCACGCTAAAATTGGATTGCTTTTTTGTTGCCAAAATTTGACTTTATTTTCAGTTAATCTATTTATAATATATAGTATGTGAATATTTTGGAAGGGGATGATAAAATAAAAAAGGATAACTTAATAGTCATAATACCGTCATACGAGCCGCCCGTGGAGTTTATTAGCTATGCAAAAGAGGTATCGCAAAATTGCAAAAAGCTTATTGTGGTAAATGATGGAAGCGGCGACGAATACGAATATATTTATGATGAAATATCAAGCATTGAAAATGCAGAATACATAAAATATACAGAAAATCAAGGCAAGGGCTATGCTTTGAAAACCGCCTTTAAATATTGCACCGAGAATTTTAACGAAAGCGATATAATTATTACCGCAGACTGTGACGGGCAACACAAAATAAAGGATATTTTGAATGTTTATAACGCTTGTATAACTCACGCAAACGATTTGATATTGGGCTCGCGCAATTTTGATTTAAAATGCGTGCCCAAGCGCAGTAAAATGGGAAATACAAATATAAGACGCATTTTCAGCGCGCTTTACGGAATTAAGCTATACGATACTCAAACGGGACTTCGCGGATTTTCTGTAAAAAGAGCAAGCGAATTTATATCCATAAAGGGCAATCGCTTTGAATATGAAATGAGTATGCTGATTTACGCAAGAAAGCAGGGAATAAGGATTTTTGAAACGCCAATCGAAACCGTTTATCCCGAAAATCCTTCCGAGCATAAGTCCCACTTTAAAACCTTCAGCGACAGTATGAGAGTTTTAGGCGTGGCTCTTTCAAATCTTAACTTTTATATGCTGTCATCAGCTATATCAGCCGCTGTTGATGTTTTAATATTCTATGTGCTTTCAAGCATTATATTTGATAAATCAAACGCGCTTTTTATCTTAATTGCAACAGTCAGCGCAAGAGTGTCATCATCTGTCGTAAATTTCTTTCTGAACTTCAAATATGTATTTAAAAGAGGCTCGCGGCTGTCAATCATAAAATACTATATATTGTGGCTTTTACAGCTTGGAGCATCTTACGGTATAGTAATGCTTTTCGGACACTTAATAGGCCTGAATATAACTGTCACCAAAATTGTTGGAGATTTATGTCTGGCTCTTTTAAGCTATCAGATTCAACAGCACTGGGTGTTTAAAAATGAAAATTCAAAGGAATTTTACGGTCCTCTTGTGAGTATAGCGAGAAGCACCTGGAAAAAATTCTCTAAAAAATACAGATGCAATGTGTTACCCTATGATGAGGGCGTCGTATATGTGTGCAGACACCTTAATATGCACGGACCTTACACCACATTAAAGTGGCTGAATTTCCATGTGCATCCTATGGTTTTAAATGTGTTTTTCACAAGAAAGGATGCGTATAAGCAATATAGTGAATACACCTTTACAGAGCGCAAGCATAAGAAAAAAAGACGCTTTAATCTTAAAGCGTATTTATGCAGCCTTATAATTCCGCCTGTGATTCGGTCAGTGAAAGCAGTGCCTGTATATCGCGGCAGAGATGTCAGCAGTGTAAAAACCTTTAAAAAATCACTTGAATATTTAAAGAAAAATCAAAGCGTAATTGTATATCCCGATATTTCTTATACAAGCGACGCAGACACTCAAAGCGAGCTATACGACGGCTTTTTATACCTTGGGGAGCTATATAAAAAGAGAACAGGCAAAAGCTTAAAATTTGTGCCTGTTTACATTAACGAAAGCGACTGCACAATAAACGAATGCGAAAGCATAATAGTTGATAAATATAAGGAGCAGCGCGAAAAAGCAATAAGCTATATCAAGGAAGCTATTCAAGAAAAAATCATATATCTTAATAATTATAGCCTGAATTTCTTGCCGCCTCAGTGAAAAATTCAGGCTGTTTTTTATAAAGTTTCGTTTCAGTTTAGCGTAGGTTTTTCCTCAATTTACTTTTTTGGCTTAAAATAACAAAAAAAGCAAAGGAAGAATGACAATGGATAAAATTTACTGTATTTATAATCCCTACGCAGATAATCATAAGGGCAGAGAAAATGCCAATGATATTCTTTTTGTGTATCCTGAGGAGGATGTGGAATTTTCAGATATTACAAAAATTGACTATAAAGAGCTTTTTGATGCTTTAGATGAGTACGATACGGTCATTATATGCGGCGGTGACGGTACGCTAAATCGCTTTATAAATGATATAAGAGATATTGATATAAAGTGCCAGCTCCTGTATTATGCAACGGGAAGCGGAAATGATTTTTTAAGAGATATTGGCAAAACAGGCTCACTTGTGATGCTTAAGGATTATATAAGAGATTTACCATCAGTTACAGTAAACGGCGAAAAGAGGTATTTTCTTAACGGCGTAGGCTACGGTATTGACGGCTACTGCTGTGAGGAAGGGGAAAGAATAAGAAAGAAATCTCCGTCAAAGAAAATAAACTATTCTTCAATTGCAATTAAAGGACTTTTATTCCATTACAAGCCTAAAAACGCAAAAGTCACCGTTGACGGTAAGGAATACAATTTTAAAAAGGTGTGGATTTGTCCTACAATGATAGGACGGTACTATGGCGGCGGAATGATGCCTACACCAATGCAAAAGAGAGAAGACAGAAAAAACAAAGCGTCTGTGTTAGTGTTTTACGGCTCGGGCAAGCTGAAACGCTGATGATTTTCCCGTCACTGTTTAAGGGAACACACACAAAGCACACAAAAAATTGCACCGTGCTGGAGGGCAAGCATATCAAGGTTGAATTTGATAAGCCAACTCCGATACAAATTGACGGCGAGGTTATCCAAAATGTCACCGAATATGAGGTAGAGCTATCCCATAGCATTGTAAACGAGCTTATATAACAAA
>JAFQAM010000259.1 GCA_017416885.1 Clostridia bacterium
ATGGGTCGTGTCCCGACATAACAAGATAGATATTTTCATATTTGGAAATAAGCTTATCCCACATATGGTCGCCGTTATTGTAGCCACCGCTTGTTGCAGGTGGACATACATCGCCACTATCAAGTGTTGTGCCGTCTCTAAATAGATACGCGTGAGTTGTAATGATTACCTTACGGTCAGGATTTGCTTTAATAATTTCCCCTGCCCAGTTAAGAATATCATCATTTGCACCGTAATCAAGAGTGATAAAGAGATATTTTGTATCTGCAATCTCAAAATAGCGGTATGAGTTTGTAATATCATTTTCGTTATAGAAGCCATCAAATTGGCTCATATATGCTTCTGTTGCAAAAACAGCGTTAATTTGGCTAATGCCGTCATGGTTACCTCTTACAACAGAGTATGGAATAACACCTGTTAATTTTTCAAGAATATGTGTTTTTGCAAGCGCCCATTCGCTACCGCTGTTTGCATCGGTAATATCGCCAAGACCGAATACATGCGCAATCTTTTTAGATACTTGGTTATTTAAAATCCAATCGTAAATCTTACCAAAGCTACTGCCGTATCTGTTTGCGATAATTTGTGTATCGCCCACAACCGCAAAGGAATAAAGGTAGTCCTTAACCTCTTCCTTATTGTAAATCCAGTTTCCTTTTTCAGCACTTGCTCTTGTGCCAAATTTAGCATCGTAACCGTTACCTGTAAGGTCGGAAATATCATCGCCTGTCTTTAAGCCCGCAAGATTAAAGTACATTTCAAGGTTATCGTTTTCAAGGTTGATTCCCTCTAAATCAAGTGCAATCTCTTCCATCGTTCTTATGTCTGTATAAACAGCAACAGAGCCAATAGTTCCCTTGAAGCATTGATTGTCCTTTGTTCGTAGGTCGTTACCGATAACCATATAGTAGTCGTTAAGAGATGGGTTGATTGTAATTTGAGTATTTTTGTTGCTAACCTGCTTTGCTTCGCCATTTACATAGCATACCGCAACACCTGTTGATTTATCAAGAGTTATTGCTAAATGAACAGGTTTATCACCTCTTACATCAACGCTTGAGAATTGATAGTCGTATCTTGAACCTGTATTATCATAGCTTGTTACACAAAGTCTTGGAACACCGTTAGCAATAATTTCAAAGTTTAAGAAGTGGTTAGTATCCTTATAGTTACCTAAAATAATACCGCCACGACCGGTTATATCGGTTGGAAGTTGAATAACCGCCTCAAATGTAAATGCTTCACTATCAATAGGAAACGATTTGCCAACTACTGCATAGTCGGTTGCGCTAAATTTTAAACCATCAAGGTTGACAGGAATGTCAGGTACATCAGGAGTGTCAGGCGTAGAAGTGTCCTCAGGCTTTGTTTCACCGTTATAGCAAATATGGTAGCAGTTGCCACTTATGTCACTTCTGCCTGTCTCTTTGCTAAATTCGTACATAGCAAGAAGATTATCAGCACTTTTGTCAAGAGCATTCATATCCGATTTGATTTCGTCAGCGGTACGAATATCGCTATATACCGAAAGACTCTTAATTGCACCCTTGAATGGATATCCGCTTGCGCCTCTACCGTCTCTACCAAGATACATTGCATTTTCGTAAGCTACTTGGGAAATGTCAAATGCACCCTTGTTTATGGTTTGCTTTAGTTCGCCATCAACATAGCATTTACCTTCGCCTGTTGTAGGGTCAACAGTAATTGTAACAAAAACGAATTTGCCTACACGGACATCAACATTAGTAAAGTGGAAATCTACTCCCTTGCTTCCAAACTCAAAGTAAAGACGAGGCGTGCCTCTTTCCTTAAACTCAAAGTTCACACAACTATTTCCCGGATAGTTACCTAAAACCACACCGCCTCTTGTGTTGGTGTCGTTACTTACAGGGAAATATAGCTCTGCTTCGTATGTTAAAATAGGCTTATCAAACGCTTTCATAGCTTGGTATGTGTTGTCCGGTGAGAATGTAAGAGCATTTTCGCCTACAATATCCATTTTCCAATCAGTCATTGTAAGGTCGTACCCCTCATATTTTGAAAGGTTTTTACCGCCTGATGACATAAATTCATAAGCAACTAAAAGATTTTCATCATTTAAATCTGTGCCTTGTGCTATTTCTTCAGCGGTACGCATATCGCTATATGCATAAACACTCTTAATTTGACCAAGGAATGGCGTTGTATTACCGTTACGGTAGTCGCCGCCCACCATAAGAGGTCTTTCAGTTGGAATGGCATTTGCAATTTTACTGTAATTAAATGGTAATGATTGCTTGAGCTCGCCATTTACATAGCAATGCGCCATATTGTTTTCAGCATCAACTGTTATTGACAATCTTACAAGCTCAGTTGATAAAACGCTAACGCCTGTAAAAATAGTGCTTACAGCATCGTTGCCACTTGCCGCATAAATACGGGGATTACCATTATTGTGAATTTCAAAGCTGATACATTTGCCGTATCCGGAATAGTTACCTAAAATTACACCGCCACGGGCAGTTGAGTTAATTTGCACTTCTGCTTCATAGGTGTATGGTAGTGAAGGCAAAATTTGTTCCATTTTAGCGGTTGTGGAACCATCAAAGGTAGCGCCAAGCTTTTTCGTTTCCTCTGATGTTGGATCATAAACACCGCTATCTGCGTAAGCACCCATAAATGCCATAGGTAAAAGCATTAAGGCGATTAAGCATGTGGATAACAATCTTAAAAATTTGTTTTTCATAATCCTTAAAAAATCTCTCCTTTTACTTGATTATATTTTATACTTATGTTATAATGCTTTTGACCGATTTTGTCAATATTATATTATTTTGTTGAAAAATATGTGCAATTTATGATTATATCGAGCAAAAATGTGATTATTCAATCAAATATATACATTCAACAATCAATGAAAGGAATAGAAAAATGGCTTTTGAGGAAAGAGAGCTTGCTATACTTGAATATATGAAGGAGCATAAGGAAGCAAGCGTTGAGGAATTATGCAAGGTGCTATTTGTAAGTGAAGCAACTATGCGCCGAGATTTAACAAAATTACATAATGCAAAAAAGCTTGTAAGAACTCATGGTGGAGCAATTTACAGAAGTGAGCCGGGAGTAAATTTACCGCAGGATTTTCGTGAAAGAGAGAATGTTGATGCAAAAATCGCAATCGCTCAAAAATGCTTGCATCTTATAAACGATGGCGATACTGTTATGATAGATGGCTCATCTACCGTGTTACCGCTTTTAAGAATTATAGGAGCAAAAAAATCACTTGTAATTATCACCAATAACGCAAAAGCACCTGTCCTACTTGCAGAAACAGATGCAAAGGTTTTCGTTTGCGGTGGAGAGCTTGCCACAAATGCTTATGCTTTAGTTGGTAGCTATGCAGAAAATTTTGTAAAGTCATTTAATGCGGATATTTGCTTTTTCTCTGTGTCAAATTTAACGATTAACGGACATTTAACCGACAATTCCATACAGGAAAACATCATTCGCAAATCAATGATGTCAAGATCAAAAAAGGTTGTTTTGCTTCTTGACTCTCATAAAATCGGAGAGCCCTGCATTAGCGACCTTGCCACCCTTGATGATGTTGATATTGTAGTTTGCGAAAACGATATATCCTCTCTTTTTGAAAATTATAAATCAAAATTTATTTCATAATTAAATGCAAAAAGGACATATTTATTTTGCGAAAAATGCAAAATAAAGGTGTCTATTTTGCACTTTTTGTTATTTATTTTCATCTTATTTTGTGCTACAATAAGGTAAAGAGGTGAAAAGAATGAACGAACAGCTAATGGCAAGAGAAAAATTTGAAAGAGATTTTGACAATGTTGTTTTTCGCTCTACACCAAAAGAGGTATTTGAGTTTTTAAGGGAGCAGGAAAAGAATAATATCCCTTTACGCAGGTGCATACAGCTTTGAAAATGCAATCGGTATGTGCGATTTAAATACAGAAGCAACATTCTATTTTTATTTAAACGGATATAATTACGGATACTCATTAAAATATTTTCAAGGCAGATTTAAGTTAGAAAGAGACGAAAGAATATTTTTTGGCGACCACAAAAAAGCATACTCTAAAAAAGCGCTATCTAACTACAAAACCGATAGGAAGGATATGCGAAGCGGAGAATATTTTGCAAACAGAAAATCAATCATAAAAGGCGAAATTTCGGAAGGGCTTTTGGAAATTGTGTTGTCATTGGTGTTTTTTGCTATCGGCTTTGGTGTTTTGTCACTGTTTAACTTAACCGATTCCGATTCATCGGGCGACCTTGCCATACTTATCGGTGGAGCTGTGATTGTTTTACCGATAGTAATCATATTGGGTATTAAAGCAATTTTTAAAAAATGCAAGAAAGGAAAATCTAAAAAATGAGCGAGCTTCTATTTAAGGAAGTCCCGGAGGAAAGCGAGCAATACAAAAATTCTAAAAAGCGAGAGAAAACATTACTTATAGTGGCGGGAATAGCGATAGGGCTGGCTATAATCGGTTTTATTGTTATTGCTATAACCGAGGGCGTAATTTTCGCAATGATTCCTGTGTTGCTTATAGTTGTAATTGCCATTGTTAATGGGTTAGTAGTGTATAATAACGTAGGTAAATCATTATACGTATATTCCGACAAGATTTTAGTCAGCCGCATTTTGCACAAGGATATGCAAATTGATATATCCCCTGAGCAATATCAAATTATATTGCTTCCCGTTGTGGGCAGAGATCCTGCGGTTTTTAAAATGAAATTTGTCGAAAAATCAACTAATAAAGTTATGTTTTATTACAAGGTGTGCAGTCTTATTCCGTCACATTTTCAAGCGCCGAGAAATGAATGGGAAAATGAATTTTTGAAATTGGAATGCGACATTATAGACGATAATGAGATAATTAAAAACCGACCTGCAAGAAACAAAGGAGAGCCGATAAATGAAAAATAACGATAGAACAATATTATTTTGGGCATATTTTTGGCGATACGGTATAATAGCGCTTGCTATATTACCGCTTTTGATAGTTGGCGGAATAAGTACAATTACAGATAATTATAATTATACTTTACTTCTAATAGCACTATTTAGTATGCCCTCTGTACTTATGGTAACGGGCATTTACTACATAATCGGCACCAAATTAGAATTTACTCATCTGTGCTGTGTGTACCAATCCATGAGCCACAAAAAGATGGATCCATACCGTGCGGAGTGGACTGACAAAGACAAAAAGGATTTAAAAAATGTAGGCATCACTTTGCTAATCGTAGGCATTTTATGCTTTATCGGCTTTCTTGTTTGCTTAATATACACTAATGTGATATAATAGATGCAAGATTAAAAAAGTGAATTATGAATTGCACTGTTGGTGCATGTAACTTTGCTAACTGCTGGCGGCTAACGGCTGACTGCTGTTTCGACCGAAGGGAGAAACCATATATGGAAACAAAATATTACACAGTAACAAAAATCGAGGGCGAATATGCCTACATACTTGAGGACAACACCGAAAATGAAATATTTATCGCTATGGCGCTTTTGCCCGAGGGCGTGGATATTGGAACGAGGCTAAAGTACGAAATGTTTTCCTACGAAATCATTTCGTAGCCGCCAGCCGTCAGCCGTTAGCGGTTAGCGGTTAGCATAGTCAGACTTCACGCAAGAACGGTTGAGGCAACAACGCAAACGAATTACAAACAAAATTTCTTTTGTAAAGAAAATAAGAGGAAAAATGAAATTCAGAGAATACAGAGAATTAAAGAAATCAATAGATAAGGAATTAGCCAAGCGAAAGCACGAGAGGGACGAGGACGGCAGAGTCATAATAAATATGACCGTCAATGATGATAGCAACTTTTTATCCCCATTTTCGGAAAACAGAATATCGGTAATCAGCACCGATGTGGCGGATTTTATAGAAAATAATACACACTCTCTGCCACCAAACGAGAAATTAACCTTGCGAATACACTCAAATTGCATAGATGAAAACGAAAAGAAAATTTATAACGATGCAATCAAGGAATACTACACCGAAAAGTACTTAGCCAATGAAAAGGAAGTAAAACGCAATTTCTTTATCGCGTTTATGCTGCTTTTAGCAGGAATATTTGTGTTGGCAATATCGTTTTTTCTAACCGACCTTAATGTAGAAATCTGGTCCTATGTAGTCGATATCGTTGCTTGGGTGCTGCTTTGGGAAGCCGCCGATATCAGCCTTCTTGTAAACAGAACATTGTCAATCCAAAGGAAACGGTATTTGGCGTATCTGTCTATGAACATTGCGTACACAAGTGTACAGGGAACAGGACATAGGAAATAGGGGTTCGCTTTGCTCACGGGGAGATTAGATTATGAGAGATTATAGAGGTTTATTAGTGTGGCAAAAAGCAATAGAATTAGTAAAAATACATATACTTATAACATAAATGATTGATTTGAACTACTTTGTGTGTTATACTACTTTTAGAACAAATGTAGGAGAGAAAACTATGTCTGATATTATAAATTACGAAAATGATTTTGAAAAAATCGTTGCAATTATTGAAAAATCTAAAATACGCGCAATGAAGGCTGTTAATACAGAGATGATAGAAATGTATTGGCAGATTGGTAAATATATAAGCGAAAAGACCAACGACGGAGGTTGGGGAAAAAGCGTTGTGCAAGAATTTGCAGATTTTTTGAAGAGAACATACCCATCAGCAAGTGGTTTTTCTGCTCAAAATATTTGGCGAATGAAACAGTTTTACGAAACTTACAATGGAAATGAAAAACTCTCACCACTGGTGAGAGAAATTTCTTGGTCAAATAATCTCTTAATTATGTCAGGTTGTAAAACAGACGAAGCAAAAGAATTTTATATAAGGTTGACTATTGCAAATAATTACGGAAAACGTGAACTTGAAAGACAAATTGACAGTATGCTATATGAAAGAACAATGCTTTCTTCCGTAAAAAATGCAGAATTGATAGAAAAACATCCTGCAGTTGGTGTGCTTCGTGACAATTATGTTTTAGAGTTTTTAGATGTGCCAAAAGAATATAAAGAAAAGGATATACGCAAGTTAATTGTAGCAAATTTAAAGCAATTCGTATTAGAATTTGGCAAAGATTTTACTTTTGTGGGTGAAGAATATCGTGTTCAAGTTGGAAATAGCGATTTCTTTATAGATTTACTTTTTTATAATAGAGCATTATCCTGCCTTGTTGCAATCGAATTGAAAGTAGGAACATTTAAACCGGAGCATTTGGGACAACTTAATTTTTATTTAGAAGCACTTGACCGTGAAGTGAAAAAACCGAATGAAAATCCAAGTGTTGGTTTGATTCTTTGTGCCTCAAAGGATGATACCGTAGTTGAATATGCATTAAGCAGAAGTCTCTCTCCTGCGATGGTTGCAGATTATACTTTGCAATTACCAGATAAGAAATTGCTTGAATCGAAACTTCGTGAAATTACAATGCTTATTGAAAGTCAAGATGAAGAATAACGACTGAAAGGAATTAACCATGAAAAAAATCGCAGTATTTATGCTATTCGGTCAATCAAATGCGGTTGGCCACGCAATGCCTATGAATGAAGAGGACATTATTAAGGAGCCTCTTAAAAATGTATGGGGATTAAACCGTGAGCCTAACCAATCATTTGACACGGAAAAATTGAAATTTACAGGCTACACAAGCTACGGAATGAACCTTGCAGAGACACAGGATAACACATATTCCATAGCCAATTGCCTTGCAAAGCATTGGCAAAGCGATATTGATAACGGTGTAGAATTGCCCGATTTATACATAATCCATATTGCCATTGGCTCACAGGGAGTAACGGGAATGTGGGATCCCAAGAGAAAGCCGAAGCTTATCCCAGGCAAGCTTGGAGATTGCGATGTGTCAATGTATCCGTTGACGATCCATATTTTGACGCTATTTAAAAAATATATGAAGGAAAATGATCTTGAGCCTGACTATGTGGGCATACATTGGAGAGGCGGAGAGCAGGAAACCGACTATACCGTGCCAAAGCTGCAAGAGTTTTTGAAGGACACATATCTTGAAATATTTAACGGCATAAGAAATACAATCGAAGCTGACGCGCCAATTGTATTCCACCGCTTCCCATTTGATAAGGTTTTTGCAAAGCGCGACGAGGAGTGCGGAGGCGGAAGCCACCTTGCGTGTATGCATTATATAAATGATACATTTGATACGCTTGCAAATGAAATGAAAAACGCATCGGTTTACGATGTAAGAGAATGCCCATACTATGATCAGTACGCATGGGATTGCAACATTTTTCGTTGGGATTTAATTCACTATCAAGGCAAAGTAAACGATTATGTTGCGAAGGAAATTTTAAAGGAATATAAGAATAGAGGTAAATAAAATGAATAATTTTGAAATAAGAGCACCAAAATGGTCATATGTTCTTTTTGTGGTTATGCTATGCTTGGGTATAGCTTTAATAATTGCAGGCGTTGCATTACAGCTTGCAAAGGTAAATGAAACAATTTTTGCGCTTGCGATTATGGGCGCATTCTTTGCGATTCTGTCGCTTTTAGGTATATACGCCTATAAAAAGGAAAGCTTTATTCTTGAGGGCGGCGTTTATACATATAATAAGGTCTTTAAGAAAAGCCAAAGCGCGCATGTGCACGAAATATCACACATTGAGGTGACCGTTGGCTCAGGAATGTTTATGAATGTAGAATTTTACGGCAAGGACGGAAGCAAGCTGATTAATTTCTTAGATGACGGAACAGCATTTAAGGACGGCATATTTGAAAAATCCCTTGAAGCATATAATATCCCATTAAATTTTAATTACTAAAGAATTAAAGCAGAAATGTGCAATTTCTGCTTTTTTTATTGGTTAAAGTCCAAATTTTGAAAAAAATTAAAATTCTTCCAACCGTTTTATTCAGTTAGCTGTCTTAATTAGTGAAGGCGAAAAAATCGCAAAAAATAAAAAAGGAGAGCAAGAAAATGAAAAACTCACTAAAAATCTTGGCAATTTGCCTTATTATGTGTCTTTGCGTTCCCTTCATTTCCTGTATAGTTGAGGAAGCGGATGAATACGCATATGTGGCGATTGACATTAATCCATCAGTAGAGCTTATCATTAAAAACGGTAAGCTTGTAGGCGTAAATGCAATTAACGAGGATGCAAGCATTCTTTTAAGCGGAGAGGACTTTAAGGGCCTTACCGTAGATGAAGCAACAGAGAAAATCGTTGCATTAGCCGAGGAGCTTGGATATCTTAACGAGGATAACCAAGAGGTAAACATCACAGTAACAGCCGATAACGAGGAAATTGAAAAAGTAATCGGCGAGGCTGTTGAGAAAGCAACTGAAAATGCAAGCGAAATTGCTTGCGTAGTGCGTGAAGCAAAAAATGAGGTTATCGAAGAGGTTAAAAAGCTTCAAGAGGAAAACCCTGAGCTTTATGAAAAGCTAACGCCTGCAATGCACAGAATTATCACTCACATTTTAGCATTAAATCCCGACCTCACATATGAGGAGCTTCTTGAAATGAAGGTTTCCGAGCTTATTGAGCTGCTTGATAGCCTTAATAACAAAAAGGATGAGGGCTTGACAGAGGAAACAAAGGAAGAAATCAAAAATCATTACAAGGAGCTAAAGGACGAGGCTAAAAAGAAAATAGAGGAGCTTTACAAGAAGGCTCGTAAAGACCGTGAGGAAATAAAAGCCGAGCTTGAAGCGTTATACGAGGAAATCAAAGCGACAGCCGAGGAAAACCGTGAGTTAACCGAGGAGGAGCTAAGCAGAATTAAGGAAATCGTAGGCGAAAAATTTGAGGGCGTAAGCATAGACGATTTAAACGCATTTATCGAGGAGCTTAATAAAAGGCTTGAGGAAAAATGCCCACTAACCCCCGAGCAAAAGGAAGAGCGCGACAAAATCAAAGAGGAAATGAAGGACGCGTTCAAGGATGCCAAGGAGGAGTTCAAGAACAGGTTTGACGAGTGCAAGGACTATTTCGACGATTGGTACAACAAGCACAATTTTGAGGATTGGTACAATAAGCACCACAACAAAAACGACAAAAACGACGATATCGATGAGAATGAGCCAAGTGATGAGGAAAATGACGAAGTAAACGGCGACGAAAGCGAAGAGCTTCCAAATGACGAAAATGTCGATGAGAGTGTGGATAATTCCGAAGAGCCAAAGCCTGAAGAAAAGCCAAATAACGATATCAATAAGGATAATAATAACGATAAAAATAACGGTAAAAACAATTATATGGATCCAATAAGGGATTTCTTTGATTGGTTTAAGCCAAAAAAATAGTCTGATAAGCATAAAGATATTAAAGCTTGAATTTTATCACCTTTAGTGGTAGAATAGTAGTATAACGGTTTTAAAGTTAGCTGAGCATATGCCCGTATGGTTGGTAAGCTTTAAAGCCGCTGACTACACACAAGGGAGATAGGAATGAGTATTGACGCATTGGCTAAGAAAATAGCAGACGGCGACGAAAAAGCATTTGAGAGTGTCTATAATCAGCTAAGCAGGTTGGTTTTTTCCATATGCTACGGTATTGTAAAAAGCGACAGTATTGCGTCAGAGCTGACACAGGATACTTTTGTTAGCGTATGGACATATTCACACGCATTTAAATGCGGAAGCTATAAAAGCTGGATATTAACCATAGCCAAAAATAAATCATTAAATTACTTAGAAAAATCAAAAAGAGAAATCAGTGTTGATTTTAGCGAAAAATCGGACACTGTGTCGATAATTGACGGCGAAGCTATCGAAAATAGTCAGAATGAGCTTGATGCGGAAACAAAAATCACATTGAAAATGGCGCTTGACAGATTAGAATATTCGGAAAGAGAAATAGTCCTTTTAAGAAACAGCGGAATGAAAATGAAGGATGTCGCTAAATATCTGAATATCCCGAGAGGTACAGCCTCGTGGAAATACAAGGAAGCGCTTAAAAAGCTGAAAAAATATATGGAAG
>JAFQAM010000260.1 GCA_017416885.1 Clostridia bacterium
CTTCATACACACAATACAACAGGTACAGGCGATATGACATATCTTATGGCTATCCAAGCAGGCGTTGATATTATTGATACTGCACTTTCCCCACTTGCAAACGGTACATCACAGCCATCAACAGAGGCTATCGTTGCTACCTTAAAGGGAACAGAGTACGATACAGGAATCAAGCTTGAAGCGCTTTCCGATATCGCCGCGCATTTCAGAAATGTTGCAAAGAAGCTTAAGGAAGCAGGCAGCCTTGATCCAAAGGTATTAAATGTTGATCCAAACACACTTTTGTATCAAGTACCCGGCGGAATGCTCTCTAACTTAATTTCACAGTTAAAGCAAGCAAATGCCGAGGATAAATATTACGATGTTCTTGCTGAAATTCCAAGAGTAAGAAAGGACTTCGGTTATCCGCCGCTTGTAACTCCTACAAGCCAAATCGTAGGTACACAGGCAGTACTTAATGTGCTTTCAGGCGAAAGATACAAGATGATTACAAAGGAATCAAAGGGACTTCTCCGTGGCGAATACGGTAAGCTTCCGGGTGAGGTTAACGAGGAGGTAAGAAAGAAGGCAATCGGTGACGATACAGTTATCACCTGCCGTCCTGCCGACCTGCTTGAGCCTGAGCTTGAAAAGTACCGTCAGGAAGCGGGCGACCTTGCAAAATGCGACGAGGATGTGCTTTCACTTGCATTATTCCCACAGGTTGCCAAGAAATTCCTTGAAGCAAAATATGCTCCAAAAGCTGATGACACCGCAACCGATAACGGCGGAGTTAAGGAAATCTTTGTAGAGCTTTTATAAAACAACAAAACCAACGAGTAAAATCGTTGGTTTTTTGTTTGATTAGGGATAGGGTATAGGGATTCGCTTCGCTCACAGCCGTCAGCGAAAGGACAATCCTTCCACCACTACCGTGGTCCCCCTCCCTTTACACAAGGGAGGCTATGTCAGCGGTTAGCGAGATTTGAATACCGAATTATCTAACCATAATCACGCGAAGCGTGTATATAATCAATCCGCAGGATTGTATATCATCACGCCAAAGGTGTGTATATCATCAAGGCATAGCCTTGTATATCATCAGCCAAGGGCTGTATATAGCGGTCAGCGGTCAGCAAAATTGGATTATTGAATTTTCTTTTACTCGATTTTGTAATATTTTATTGACATAATCTACCAAGCGTGATATAATTATTATGTATAGTTGTCGCTATATAATAATATTTTATAAGGAGAAACAAAATGAAAAGACTATTTTTAGTTTTAGTTATGGCTATTGTCTTTGTTTTAACTCTTACAGTAGCTGTATCAGCTGAATCAGCTCACAATGGCAAGGTTGACCTTAACCAAAAGGTTACACTTTCAGATGGCACAGAATGTGCATTATTTGATGCAGATGGCGACGCACTTATTTGGTACAAAGACGCAAACGGTGCGTTACAATCAATCAAGGCACAGGATGAAAGAGTTAAGTATAACGGCTCATATGATTTTGGAGTAGGTGACAACACGGTTGGCAAAATTCAGGCATACGAGGTTAACAAGATTGAAATTGCACTTGAAAGCGGAACACTCGGTTGTGGTAATATCGTAGTATTCAATATTATGGATGATGATGTTCTTACAAATACAGGTTCTCGTTTGAATAAACCTGTTAACTGTATCAGAAGCACAACCTTTAGCAATTCTAAAAATGTTGAATACGCGTTTTTAAGACTGGACACAGTTGCAATTCAGGCTGAAGCATTTAAAGGCTGCTCAAATCTTAAGTATGTTAACCTTGAACACTTAACTGAGCTTAGACAATTTGGCGGTGGCTCTTGCTTTAATAACTGTACATCACTTTTTGCAGGTGAGGTTCTTGATCTTTCAAACACAAAACTTTGTGCAGTTGGCGGCACAGGTACATTCAATGCTGTACCATTTACAGGCGTTATCCTTCCTAACACAGTTACAGATTTAGGCGAATGGAACTTCCAAGCAACTGCTATTACATCATTTACAGTTCCTGCAGGAGTTACTAACTTAAGAAACTGTTCATTTAGAAACTGCAAATCACTTACTACAATTTGCTTCGGTCCAAACGTTACAAGTATGGATGACAATATTTTCCTTGAAACAACAGGCATAACAACAATCAATTTTGTTGGTACTGAATCAGAATTTGCTGCTATATCAAGTAAGCCAGCTATTTCTAAGCTAAATGCTTCAGTAAATTATAACTACAACTACTGCGAAGCATACTATAACGGCAATCACGAGCTTGACCCTGAAAAGTCAAATGATTGTGCAGGCATTTGTGGCAAATGTGGCGAGGTAGCGCTTAGTGCTAACCCAATTCATAACTATGTAACTACAATTTCTTATGCAAAGGGCTATTTAAATACAGGCATTAAGACTGAGACATGTCAAAATGCAGGCTGCGCTCACGAAAATGGTTATGAAAGCGTTGTTGAAGCAATTGCTACATTTAACGGCGTTTCTGTGAAGATTAATGGCGATGGCTTAACATTTGGCTTTACATTTAACTATGAAGCACTTGATGAGCTTGTAAAGATTACAGGAAAGAGCGTAGAGCTTGGCTTTGTGGTAGGCGTTAAGGACTTTATTGAGGGCGAAGCTTACAACAACAAAAACGCTGTTACAGCAAGCGTGCTTACATGGATTGTAGAAACAGAAGAGGAAAAGAACGAAGTAAAATATGCAAGCGCAGATTTTGTTCTTCGTGGCACATGGGATAGAATGGTTGACCTTGATGGCGATATGATAGCCGAAACCAATGTAAAGGATGTAGAATTCTACATGGCAGGCTATCTTGTAACAAATAATACAGTTTCATATCTTAATGCAAGCGATAACTTCACATCTCCCGGTGTTGTAACATATAACGGCTGCAACCAATAGAGATTTAAATAACTAAAAACATAAAAACAGACACACCTGTGTCTGTTTTTTGTTTTAGAATGTAGCAGGTAAATTGCAAAGCTCTGCTTTGCAGGTAAATTGTTACTTCGCAACAGGTAAACTTTTCGTGTACCGAAGGCGCGCTTCATTGCGACCACGCGGACAGGGGACGGGGGCGTGTCCGTACAAAATATATCGAAATGTAGGGGATGGCGTCCTCGACATCCCGCTTTAAGTTGAATTTGCGAAGCAGTAATTTCGCTACAAGACAAAGTCTTGTAATTTCGCTCTGCAAGCATACAAATTAAATGAAGCATTTGCTACGCAAATATGAAGCAATCACTTCGCGATTATGAAGCACTCGCTATGCTCGTATGAAGCGAAGCACAAATCTAACTCTTAGTGTACCGAAGGTACGCTTCATGGAACGAAG
>JAFQAM010000261.1 GCA_017416885.1 Clostridia bacterium
ATAAATGCGTTATCATCAATGTTTGTTTTGATATAAACTATGCCTGAGGTTGTTATATTTACTGCAACAGCATCAATACCGTCATTGCCTGATAAAATTTTAACATTAGCTTCTCTTGCAATATTTAAGGTTTCGCTCTTGATGCCGTCATTGTCTGCGCTTACGATAACAATTCCGCCGTTTAAGGTAGCTGTTTCGCTTACATCAAAGCCATCTGTTACAGAGTCGATACTAATTCTACCGTTATTTACAACAACTGAGCCGTAAGCGGAAATACCGTTTGTCTGGCTATTGATATTTAAGCTACCGCCATTAACTGTTAATGTGCCTACTACTGCCTCAAGAGGCTTTTCCTCGTCAAAATCACCTGTTTTAACGCCGCTCTTTGCAGATTTGATAGTAAATGTTCCACCGTTGATTGTTACGCCCTCTTCACCTTGGATACCGTGGCTATATGCGGTTGTAATATTGTAAACGCCACCTTCAACTGTAAGGGTTTTTGTATTGAATACGCCTCTTGCTTTTGCTGCGTTAGCATTAAGATTTAAGGTTCCCTTACCGTCTAAAATCAAGTTACAGGAGCGAACATGAATAACGCCCTTTTCAAGATTGTTAGTTGTATCAGATAATGTTGATACGGTGTTAGCAGGTAAAACGATTGTAGCCTTTTCGCACTTCTCAATGTAAATTACTGATTTTGTGCCCTTATATGACATTTCAAGGTTATCTAAAACTAAAACGACCTCTCTGTTAACTGCGTCTTTAAGATTAACTAAAATTTGTCCGTTTTCACTCTTGCCGTGAATTCTGTAAACGCCGCCCTTTGTGATTGTGTAGGTTTTGTTATTTGCAAGTTGTGAAACATCAACTGAGGTGGCATTGGTATAATCTACTGTGTTGCCCTCGTTTCCGTATGTATTTTCGCTATCGAAAATATCAAGCTTAACGCTATTATCAACCTTCAGGTTATGCTCGATTGGTGTATCGTAGCTTGTATCGCCTGTGCTTGGCTTACTTGGCTTATTATTGTTGTTGCCTGAGGAACCTGAGTCCTTATTTGTATCGCTGCTTGTGTCCTTGCTTGTATCGGTAGCTTGGCTGCCTGTTTCGGTGTTTGTTTCTGTATTGGTTTCAACAGACGGATTATCACCGCATGAGGAAAGTAATACAGTTACAGAAAACACAAGTATTAAAAGAATTGCAATTAATTTTTTCATAATTTTCTCCTTGTTTTCTTAAGCTTATATTTTATTTTAACATATTTATATACCATAGTCAATACTTTATTTGTTTATAATTTATAAATAAACTTTAAATTTCAGCAATTTTATGGTGATGATGCATTAATTCAAGAAATTTTTAGCAAGAGTTGAATTCTTATATTCGTCATCATCGGTTACCTCTTTAATAACGGTTATTGATGTCGGCAAAATAATTTCTTGCTTTTCGTCTCGCAATTCAATTTCCATAATAGCTTTGTCATTCCAAAATGGGTAAATATCTATTTCAAAGTATTGATTTTCATAAACAAGGCAATATCTTGTTTTTCTGATTTGGCGCTTTGTAGTGTCAACATCCGAAAGCAGCTTCAAATATTCGTCCTTAGTAAGTCTTTTTTCTATTTCGATGCGCCTTGTGTCGCTGATTTTGCGTTTTGTTGTTTGGAAATATACATAATTCCCATCAATTCCTCTTTGTCTAACACGGGTTTCCTCACCGCTTGGGGATTTTAAATAGGTTTGAATAATTTCTAATCTCTGGCAATTTGGCAATGAGTCCAAATATGCTAAGTCGGGGTATTCAATTAAAAACTTGCGTTCTATTTCATACGGCTCAGGCTCGCCTAAAAATGATGCGATTTCTGCAATTAAATGGCTGATCTTTTCATCAAAATCAATTGAATTATCAATTATGCGAAGATGTGGATGCCCTGTCCAAGCTGAGATGATTTTATCGTCCAACTCTCTTGCTTGTTCTACCGTTTCGGTTCTTGCGCAGTTGTTTGATAGCGTATATGCGTATTCTGCTCCCTTTGCAGCGGTTACCAAATGAAAAACGGCGCTATAATTGTCTCTTAAATCAATCTCGTTAGTTGATAATGATTTTAAGGTTTCATCAAATTCACTTTGGGACATATACGCCTTACTGTCAAGAGCGCCTCGATCACAAACTATGAGAATTTTTTCCTTGTTCATAGTGGATGCAGCTTTTTCAAAGGCAGTCTCCTTTTCAAGCTGCAATTTAAGATGGCATTTTTGATAATCTAAGTTTGTTCCGCAGGTCCAAGGAGCAACCCCGCCTGAAATCAATTCCGTTGCGGTTTCCGGTACAAAAAGGACTGTATAGCCCATTTGTTCAAATTCCTCGTGAATTTTACTTAAAGCAGTTGATTTACCGCCACAGGGTCCGCCGGTTATAACAATTTTTGTGATTTGCATAGCACTGTCTCCTTAATTGTTTCTTAAATATTCCAAAGCTATTTTATATTTTTCTTCGCGCTTTTTCGCGTATTCATCTACGAAATCAAGCCTTGATGTGTCGCTATTATGCATTAAATCTGCAATTTTTACCGCCTTGGCATTTGGGTTTTTGCTTAGATTTTTTACATAGTCCATATATGGGACATCATCCTCGTGAGTAAGAAGCTTTAATGCTTCAATTACCTCTGATGGAAATTCCATGCTTTCAAGGTCGGAAAATGTGTAGTCGGTATCTTCTACAACATCGTGTAAAAGCGCGCAAGCTGTTGTTATTTCGTCGTTCATCTGCTCTGCTAAATGAAATGGGTGGAATACATACGGTAAGCCAGTTTTATCAACTTGATTTTTGTGAGCTTCAAAGCATAGCTTTAGTGCTTTTTTAGTAAGTGGAGTATAGATCATTTTTAAAACCTTTCTTTTAATTATTCGATTTCAAGACTTACAATTTTGTTGGCGAAGAATAGCTTGCCGAATATGTATTTATTTGAGGCGCTTTCGGTAAGCGTTATGATTTTTCCATTATAGTAGTCGAGTCCTTCTGCCATAGCAGGACCTTTTATTTCGTTTTCAAGTCTGTCAAGGTAATATACAGGAGTTCCGTCAAGAGTTTTTCCTGAATCGACTGTTTTATTTTTGTCATATACATAGTAAACTGAGCTTGTCAGTCCGTGTGAGGTTGACAAAACCACCTTTCCATCAGGTGTAAAGCAAATGCCTTGCACATAGTCTCTTATTGAATATATCTTGACAGGTGTGGATAAATCGTCAATTTTATACTGTGAGCATATTGCATAATGAGCACCCTCTTCTGTTTGAAAAATATGCTTTTCAACCTTTGTTGTGCTTTTGTCCATAAAAGAGCCAACATATAAATATTCATCGTCTGTATAAAGAAATGATGCCTTATTGTTTATTTTAGTGCCTTTTCCTATATTTACATCGTCTCCGTTTTTAGCATTTAGCACACTGTCAAGTGAAAATGTGAATATTTTGCTACCGTTTGCAATGTAAACCTTGCCGTTAGATGTTGAAATGCCGCCTGCATGTCCTGTGTATTTTTCGCCGTCATTATTTAATGTGACATAGTAAGAATCATTATTAAGAGTTGTAACATAAATTCTTGATGCGCTATCATCCTTCATATATCCCGAAATTAAAATAACATCCCTGTCATCAACTGCGGCTATGCCTTGACAAATGAAGCCGTCATTTAATCCCGGATTTTTGCATAGGTTTGTTTTCATCCCATAATATTCGTTATATATGGCGAATTTCACAATATTCAATATTCCTACTACTAATATTACAAGAGCTAATATTGATGCAATAGCTAATGCAGTTATTTTTAAAGATTTTTTTAACACTTTCATTTTTTCCTCTATTCTAATTCCCAAAGCATTATTTAATTTGCTTTAAACAAAATTACTCATATTTTTGCCGTCAGGCTTGTTTAAGCGGCTTGTGTCAGTTTTCTTTTTCTCTTGTATATCATTCTTAAATGATATTATTCTTTCATAATATTCTCCTATTTTGTTTTATAGGTTCAAAAAGAATGTTGCCCATAAGGTATAGACACCGTAAGATAGTGTGTCGGGGTCTTCCTCTGAAGTGACTACCTCGTAGCCTATTTCTTGTTTGTTCCAAGATGATATTCGCTCGTCGGTGATTCCGTATATAGTTTTTAGGTTGTTGCTATTTTCGTTATTTCTCAAAATTTCAAATGCGACCATATGCCCTAATTCGTGGAAAAATACTTCAATTAGTCTCTCAAAATCGTCAAGGATTTCTTGTCTTATGGATATGCGATAGTCCCAATGGGCTAAGCCATCTACTATCATTCCATTGAAGGTAAGTCCCGGAATAAATTCAAGCTTAGTTTGAGGGATTTTCAAAACTTGGCAAGCTATAAAAGCAAGATTTTCGCAACGCTTTATTTTTTCTTCTGTGGTTGCGTTATTCCAAGGGCAAAGACCTAATTTAGTCAGATAAAATTCGGCAAGCATTGCACATTTCATTTCAATAGCATTGTATTCGTTACCGTCAAATGATTGATATGACCAAATTCTATCGACAATCGGTAGATTGTTTACATCATAAATTGCACCATTATCGTTTTGCAAAATGCCTTGCTTCCATAAGCCAAGCGCTTGCGGTAAAAACAAGTCGCCACAATGGTAAAAATATGTACGCGCCAACTCACACATTGACCAAGCATCACCTTGTTGTGCGCCACGATTTAAAAGTGCAATTTCGGCAGGGAGTTGATGCTGTAAGCCGTTTTTATCTTGCATTACTCTTGCAAGATTCCAATTATCTCTGCCTTTTCCTTCGTGAAGTACATGCTTTAAGAAGGAAATATTTGATTTTTTAAATATATTTTTCATATTCGCTACTTCCTTTTTTATTGTTAATCATCATTTTATTAATTTATCTGTTATTTTCAATCCAACTTTTCCACTTTTTTACAAGATCTATAATTAAATTGAAATCTTTATTATTATCTAAATAATATGCAGCCAATAGCGCTTCCACCGTTGTTGCTATGAACTTATGCGTCGAATTGTTATGCAATTTTTCGTATTCATAATTTCGTGGAATTTTTTTGTCATTTTCGTCATAATGTATATATTCAAGTAAATTATATTTTTTAGCTATAACTTTAACTAATATCTTATCGCTTTCATACTCTTTCTTTTCCTCAGTAATGTTGTCCACATTTTCTTCAAATAAAATCACGCACAATGCTAATTTTAACAATGCATCACCATAGGTTGAAAGCTCACAGTTTGTGTTTTTGTCATCCAATTCCTGTTTTTTATTTTTGTATGATTTTGAAGTTAAAGCAATTTTTATATACTTTCCATCTTGTTTTTCTAAATATTCATCAAATTTGTTTGCCATATGTATTATGCTCCTGAATTCTTTCGAAAATTATTTTTAAATCAAATAACTTTTTAACTGTGGTATAAGATGTTCATAAATGTTTTAAAAATTTATTTTCCCATTCATAAAATTTTCGACATCGCTAATAGCTTGTTCTATGGTTTGTGGATGCCAATGTGTATGATACTTTTTCGGCTGTTTTCTAAACCAAGTTCGTTTTTCGTATTCTACAGAAAAGACAAATTCTATGCCTTGAGGATTGGGAGTATCTTCATCGGCATATAACCAAAATCGAATTTGTTGAGATTCGCCATAAATAACAGGGACATCCCATGTAAATCCCTCGTTAAGAGCAAAGGAATTTGTCAAAGTCAAATTGTACTTATCTTTTACTTTGTCATAAATTAGCTCTATATCATTCATAAATATACTCCATATTACTTTTATTGAGACAAATGATGGTTCAAAATAAGGCAAGACTTTAAAATGTCTCATTTTAACAAAAATGTTTTTGCGTTTTCATATAGCAAATTGACTACCATATCTATTCGCTGTATATTGGTTGCTTTGAAAAAACGTTCTTTGAAATATTCTCCAACAAGTGGATTTTGTGTAATATTCGATCTTGGAAAATCCTTTGTCTGTATTACACAATCAAATGCGTAACCATCGAAATACACTTCTACGCAGCATTCTTGTAAAGAATATACAAACTCTCTTTCCCAATTCTTTTGGTAAAACTTGTACTTGTATCCGCTGTTAACCAAAAATTGAAACCGATTTTCAATATACGATTGATCAATTTGAGTGTCATTAACAATACAACTTCGCTTTTTATTTCTCCTAAAAAATTTGAACAATCCCATAACTTTTCTCCTTTATTTCCTTGTAAGACAAACTAAACTTTCAACATGGGCAAGACTCCAAAAGGTCTCAAAATGGTCGAAAAATGGGGGTTGTGAAAGCAAAAAGTCTCACTTTTCAATCTCTCCCGACCAAAAAGTGCGCAGAAAAGTAAGATTATTCTTGTTTTTTCGAAAGCTAATATAACTGTCTTTCCTAATGCGATCAAATTTATGTATGCTACTATCTACCAAATATATAAAATCGCCCTCACGCCAAGCATACTGAATCTTTACCGTTTCAATTGATTCAATAGGACATTCTTTATAAAAACCGCATATCAACCCTTTGCGTTTCACAACATTTTCTTCGATCCAAACCACGCATGCTGATCTATTCAAAAACCATAAGAAAAAGCAGAAAAGAACAAAGAACACACAAAAGTCCAAATATCCCGCACCCTTTTCCTCGACAAAGCCGAACATCTCAAAACCGATAGCAATAATCGAAAATGCGAAAAAAAGAATACACCAAAAGGATAGTATTATTAAAGCAAGCAAACTTGAAGAAATAATTCTTTTCATTGTGTCACCTCCTTGTGAGACAAATAACGCTCTCGACGTGGATCAAGAGTACAAAAGGTATATTTTTATGCCAAAAACGGGGGTTGTAAAGCCAAAAGGTATATTTTATTTTGTGCTATAAAAGTTTTGAATTTTTACCTTAGGGCATTTGGATAGATTCGCGATGCTTTTCTCCACCCATTCATCATAAAGTTTAATTTTGTTTTCAGATGGCAGAATAATGTTTGTTCCCAAGAATATACTGTCCCAAACAAAAGTATATTCCTTCTGATTTTTCATTTTTATGTAAGCAACAACACTTTTGTCAGTAAATTTCAAAACAATACTGCTTACATCGTCATATCGCAGCATTTTAATTTCTGATTGCTCGATGGCTACTACACGTTTTTCAGTAATCGTTATTCCATAATTAAAACGGAAATAAGTAGCGACAAAAATTACAACACCAAGCAGTAAACATAAAATCGCCAACCAGTAGTTATGATCCTCGGTAATAAATACTACAGCCATAAAAACAAGTAATGCTAACAGGATTGCAACGCCGAGTATAAACAACCAAGGCTTTCGATATTTGATTCTCATTTTGGCTTTCATCAAAATTGCTCCTTTCGACATGTTATACTAAACAGCTATAAATGAGAGTTTTGAGTTTCGCTCAAAAATCACTTTTGTCTTTTTTGATGATTTGACACTTCGTGTCATGAATTGATGCTCGCACACTCGCATCATGATTTCTCGTCGGCGTTTCGCCTCCTCCATGAATTGAATTGCGCGTCCTACCTTATGCGCCCGCAGGCGCAATTCATTGTCGAATCTGTCGTTTGAGACAAACGACAGATTCGACATGGGTCAAGACTCCAAGAGGTCTCAAAATCGGTCAAAAACGGGGTGGAAACTCCAAAAAGTCTCACTTTATACGTCAAAAACTACAAAATGATCTTCTTCTCCGGGAGGTAAAAATCTCCATTCTTCGCATTTTCGTGCTGATGGCGTAAACGTCTCAAAATAAACGCCGTTTGTAAAATCAATGCGCAAATCTCCCAAAGGACTTATATCAAAACTTTTAACGGTTGCATTTTCAAAATGTTTTTTGAAATCATGCATAGCGACATCAAAGATACTTGAAGTTGCTGTGATTTCTTTTTGTGTGCTTTGCTCATCGTAATCGTAGTCCCCATTGTCTAATGCTTCATCTTGTGGCAAATAAATATCTCTGGATGCGAGTAATATCTCATTTCTTTTTACAAAACGCCAAGATGTTTGAACGTGAAAACTATATTCAGGATAAATATCTCCCTTTTCATCCTGTGTGTCATTTCCAAGATTAAAGCAAAGCATATCAACGCATCTAAAAATACTGTTAAACTTTGATCCAATAATTCGTTTCATTATTTTCTCCTTTACTTTCTCGTCAGACAAACGAGAGTTTCAACGTGGGTCAAGACTCCAAAAGGTATATTTTTATGCCAAAAACGGTGGTGGAAACTCCAAAAGGTATATTTTATGCCAGCATTGCTGCAACGATAACAGACAAGAATGCGATTATAAAAGTACCTGTTTCACAAACATTCCAATAATCAAGCATCGTTTGTTCGTCCTCTGTGAGACGAATATGATCAAGCATATTACATATAACGATGTTGGATATAATAGAATGAATTGCAAGCGGCAAAATGCCTATGCAAAGAATGCCATCCATCAAAATTCCAAAAACAATATTTAAAACGGCATAAATCACATGAATGATCGAGGTAATCCGAAAGTATTTCAGAATAAACCTTGCTTTGCGATTTTCTATTACGATTGAATGCTTTGAAGGCTGTATAGCTTTCTGCGCTTTTCGATACTCTTTCCGTTTTTCAAGAAAAATGATAGTTCCCATTCCAATAGCACCGACAAACGATACGCACCAGCAAACACCAAAATTAAATACCCAGTACCACCACGGACGTGCAACGACTGTAGCCAGTGATCCGTCTTCTTGCGCCTTGTAGACTTGATATGTATCAAAATAAAATTCGCCGTTTTGGAAATCGTCCGTATATTTGTTTTCCCAATCGTAACTCAAATCAATATCATCTGATTTTTTCTTTTCAACAAAAGTTCCGTTTGAAGAATTATAAATGTAAGCATCAGCAGAATTATATACAATGAGTTGATTATTGGAAAGCTCAAAGTACACATTTCTTAAATACGGCGTCGATACCGCCCAAAGAAATCGGCCTTCTTCAGAATAGACATTTACATAGGAGGCATCATTATAGCATACATAAATTTGATGTAAATCTTCATCATGTAAAACCGTAGCAATTTCGTCTGGGGCAAACAGTTCTACCTGCACTTTTTGATAGTTTTCGTTATCTCGTGTGCATATTGATCTGCCTATCAAACCGATAGCAATCCCAGTGAAAAATATCAGTATGAAAACAACAAATAAAATTCTTTTGGTACTTGTCAT
>JAFQAM010000262.1 GCA_017416885.1 Clostridia bacterium
AAAAATATTATCTCGCTCAAAAGCCAGTACAGCATCCGTCTGTATCCTATGCTGAAGGATATGCCCTTTGGCTGGACGGTTGAACTCACCGAGCTGCGCAAGAAACTGGGTGCAACATCCTCCACATACAATGAATTCAAACGCTTCAACGACCTTATCCTCAAAAAAGCCATTGCAGGCTTTGAAATGCTTGAACCCTGCTACAAAAAAATCAAGCTTTCCCCAAGCCTCTATGACCTTGACTTTGCTGATTTTGATATTTCCACTCCCTACGGCAATATCAATATCAAATTGTCAAGGAATACCTCACCGCAAATCACCGCCCCCGAGCAAATCCAAATTATTAAATAAAAGAATACACCGCGCCAAAAAGCGCGGTGTATTTTTTGATAACCACTAAATTACCCCAACGACGGCACAAATATAAGCTCCCTTATAAGCGTACCCGTCACAAATGTAAATAAATGCGCGCCTAAATGACAAAGCACATATTTTGACATCTTATAGTTGAAAATCTCAATATATCCCGCGCTCATATACGCAAGCAAGATTGAAATCACAAAAAACGGAAACCAAGGAATAAACCATAAATATCCACCGGGAATAAGCAATGATAATGTCATTATAACATAAATAGGCCAAAAGCTTAATACATATCCCAATTTAACAAGCTTATGATTAAAATCAAGTGCTCTTTCTGATCTTATTTGCTCATTTGCAATCATATATTGTGTATATATTATATCCTTACCAACAGACATAGAACTAAAAAACGCAAGTATAACACCAAAGAAAAGAGCGCCTGCCAAAAATGCCCAAAATCCGCCGTATGCAAATATAACGCCAAGCATAATTGCCGATAAAATATAGCAAATTATATTTAAAGCAATTCTGAATTTAGATGGCCTTTTGTATCTTTCCCTTTGCCCAACGCCCTTGAAGCGCAGACCAATCAAATAGTAAATCCAACGGTTCATATTATCCTCTTAAAATAGTGTGACCGCATTTGTCACAATGTGTATTGTCAAAGCTATTAAACTCACCGCACGCAACGCAAGTCAAATTTTCCTTATCCTCAGAATAAACCTGACAGTATTTTGTCCCTGCAATGTATATTACAGTATCTCCAACACTGTATTGACCTGCAAATATTGTTCCGTCAGGATCATTTCGATATTTCGACGGTACAATGAGTCTTTGTGTCCTTTTAGAAGCAATTTCCTTATGTACAATTTTACCGCTATCAAGCTTAATTTCCGCATTTATCCAAACTCTTCTGTATAGCGCCTCAATAGCGCCCATTCGCATATCGCTTTCACCCTTAGTTACAAAATTAAGATGTACAATTTTGCCCTTGAAGGACTTTTCATAAAATATTTTTGGAATACCGAAAGCAAAAACAGAGACAACCAAAATGCCAACAAAAATAACAACTCTTATAGTCGTATATTTACTGTCCTCAATGCTTTTCCAACTGCTAAAAAATGCAAAAGAGAATACACCAACACAAGAAAGCCAAATAGCAATACGCAAAAGCTTTCTCTTTAACGCATACCTCTTTATATCCTGAGGAATTTTCATTATTTCACCTCTAAAATTATATTATCATAAAATCTATTAATATTCAATCTAAAATTTTATAGAGTTAATCATCTGCACATTACCAAATATAACAACATTAACCTTTAATCTTGATATGGAATTTTTTGCATAGCCTTCATAGAATAGAGAAGCATCATCTCTGTTTTCAAACTCATAGACATAAGCGTAATTTATAATGTCGCCCTCTTTTTTTATTAAATGAGTGATTTTTGTAATTTTCCCGTCAATTTCAATATTGAACTTTTTTAAATCGCTTTCTATCTTGCTTATTTGCTTGTAGTCATAATCATATCTTTCAAGACCGTAGCTTTCAAGCTGCGAAACCGCTTTATTATAAGCATTTCCGCCACAAGCAAATAAACATAAAACTGTAATGATTACTAATATAATTGATAAATATTTTTTCATAATAATCTCCTTTGTTACATTTCAAGAGTTGATATGCCCTGAAAACTTCCGTAAACAACCACGTTGTATTTTATTCTTGCAATATTCCAATTATCTGCATACTTTTCTTTAAATTCTTTAGCACTTGCATTAGACTTAAATTCATAAACGTAAACCCAAATGTTTTCTTCCCCTGCCAAAAGACTTCTTGTAAAGTAGTGACAGATGTTAGTTACGTCAGTAGGAAGACTGTTTAACTCTAAATTCTTTTGTATTTGAGCAATATTTTCCTTATCGTAAGGAGTCACCGCATCAAATTCATATTTATCTAATTGGGATAAAATATTTTCATAGGTGCTTTTTTCGTTACAGGAAAACAAGCATACCAAAAAAATAGCCACTAACACAAATGATAAAAGTCTTTTCATTTTATTCACCTCTTTTAAATACATAATAACAATTTACCTTTCCGCCGAATTTGTAGTCTCCGCTTTTCCATTCAATAAACAAATAATCCTCTCCCTTAAATTGCTTAATAATATATTTGCTAACCACTAACTCATTAATATCCATAATGCAGCCGTTAGTCCATCTGAAATTGTCAAGCGTATAAAGCTTTTTAGTTATCTGTCCCTTGAATTCGTTTATTAATAAGCCGCTTTCTAAAAATTCCGCGCTGTGCCAAAATAGCTTGTCAAGCTCCAAAAATCTTTCACTTTCACTGAAATAGCTATCAACCTTCAATGCAATATCAAATGCTTTCCATTTGCCGATTACATTTACATCATTTATAAATTCAACTGGAATTTCATCCTGTATTCTTATTTCATTCGCGCTGTATTTTTTAGAGCTTATCTTTTTTAGCACCCAAATTATAGGCTTTCCACCATAACGACCGTAAAAAAGTCTCATTTCAATGAGCATAAAGGCAGCCCCGTCAAATTCCTTAATTGTATAAGGATTTTTAGTAATCTGTCCTGCGTTATGATAA
Organism: Clostridia bacterium; assembly: GCA_017416885.1. GTDB lineage: Bacteria > Bacillota > Clostridia > Oscillospirales > CAG-272 > RGIG2000. The sequence goes on from JAFQAM010000262.1 coordinate 2,981, forward strand.
ATCAAATATCCGTTAGTCCAAGTGTATTGATAAAAATTTTCACCGTCAGGCAAAAAGTATATTTCCTTATCTCCCCGTCTATCCTTAAGCTTCTGAATGTTAAATTGCTCGTAACAAGCAAGCGTATCGATAAGCTCCCACCGTCCAATAGCGTTTTCATCATTCTCAAAATGAGAGGGAACGCTCTCCCTTATAGGAGCAAGCTCAGTATGCGAGAGCGGAAAAACAGGAATTTTAATTTCAACCGTACCGTCCTTATATAAAATCTTATAAACAGGACCGACAATTTGATAATTATTTTCATCTATATATTTATTTATAAACAAAAGCGCATTCTGATAGCTTTCCTCACTGCAAGCAAGACAGGCGCTCAACTCACCAAAGCTTAATTTTTTAGTGTTAAATCCCTTATGCTCACCGTGTAGCTCTATACCTACGCCAATATCAAAAATACCGTTATCATATTCAGTATTGTAGTCAATAATAACCTTCCTGTGTAATAGACCTTCATTAGGAATCAATTCTGAAAGCTTGCTGAATAAAGCATCAATATCCTTACAGTCCGTTATCACATTCCGTGAATACAAAACCTGCATATCATCGCTTTTTCGTATAACCACATTAAAAGCATCACCGTTATTTTCAAGAGACGAATACAAGGAATGTAAATTTGCTAATCTTTTTTCGGTTTTTGATTTTAATTCACTCAGCTCACTTCGTTTGGATATCAAATCATTTTTAGAAATACTGAATTGAATTTTAATTTCCTCAAGAGTAAATCCCAATTCCTTTAAAGCAAGAATTCTGTAACAATCCTTAATTTTAGAAGCGCTGTAATATCTGTAACCTGTATATTTATCAATCTTATCAGGAGATAAAATCCCCTCATTATCATAAAAACGCAATGTTTTAACAGGAATTTTTGTTATTTTAGACAGTTCACCGATTTTATACATATGAACTCCTTTCTAATGCTGTTATAAACAGTATAACATTACAGTTAAGGGGAGAGTCAATACCTTTTACAATTTAATTTTAACATTTTTAAAGCCGAAAATAAATATCACCAAGTGCAAAATAACCGCTCGTATTTTAGTAAAAAATGCAAAATAATATACCTTATTTTGCAAAAAAGAGCATTTCAACCGAAATGCTCTTTAAAAATTATTGCTGATCGCTGACTGCTGATTACTGACTGCTCGTTTTCTTTCTTCGTCTGATTATAAGTATCAAGCTTGAAATCGTCATTAAAAGAGGGAATATAAGCGTGATAGCAAAGCCATATCTTATGTCGTCACCGAATGCGCTCGATACACCGCCGGCAATAGCAGGACCTACAAGACAACCGCCGTCACCAAGTAAAGCAAGCACACCAAACATTAAAACTCCACCGTTTGGAATTCTCTTGGAAGCTAAGCTATATGTAGCAGGCCATAAAACACCGCAGCCAAAGCCACAGGTAGCGCAGCCAACAAGCGATAAAATAGGATTTTTCGATATAATTGCAAGCACATATGTTGCAAAGCAAATAATAGCAGAAATAAATATAGCAGTGTCTAACTTTAATTTTTCACTTGCCTTAGCATAGAAAACTCTTGTAAGCGCCATTGCAAGTGCAAACATACAAGGACCAAGTAAGTCACCAACCCATTTTTCAACACCTAAGCCAGACTCTGCAAAATAAGATGCCCATTGGCTCATTGTAATTTCAGACGCGCCTGCGCAAAGCATCATTATAAGGAATAACCAAAATGTAAAGCTCTTTAAAAGCGAGCCAAGAGTTGCGCCCTTGCCGTCCTCAACTAAATGATTGATAGGGGCGAATGTAAATAAAACAAGACCAAGCAAAGGCACAATTGCCCAAAGACAAGCAATTATAGGCCACTTGTCAATGCCAACACCTCTGAAAAACAAAGTAGATAGAAGCACAACCGCAAACTGTCCCCAACAGTAGAAGGAGTGCAATAAGCTCATAAATCCCGCCTTGTTTTTTGTAGGACAAGCCTCAACAATAGGAGAAATAAGCACCTCCATAAGACCGCCGCCAATACCGCAAAGCATCATAGCGATCATAAGGCCGTAAAAAATACCCTCACCTGAAAACAAAACAGGCGCAAGCGCCATAAAAAACAGTCCCAAAGCGCCAAACGCATCAGCGCAAATAACCATTTTACGGTATCCCCATTTTTCAGCATATTTTGAAGCAACTACATCAACTAAAAGCTCAAGCACGAAATTTGAAGCAATAAGAATAGTAATTTGTATTGGCGAAATACCAAACTCACTACCGAAAAACACAAATAAAAGCGGCGGAAAATTAAGCATTATAGCCTGTGTAATATATCCTAAAAAGCTCGCCGTAATCGTATATTTAAAATTATTTTTGACCATAAAAACCTCACTGAAAAATCAAAATAATAATACCTTGCTATTGTATCATAGCAAGGTATAAAAATCAAGATTAAATAAGATTTATTTTGTATTTTTCCATCCAATAATCAAACTGTATCAGCCAAGCCACCATTTGAGGCGCGCTCATTAATTGCCCAAACCAAGTACCGTTTGAATTAAGCATTTGATTTAGCTTATCAGTATCAAGCGCCTCGTATAAGTATGAGCCTTTTTTTAGCCTGCATTCAAGCAGCTTAATAACCGCTTTTGTATATTCGGGATTGTGTGTTTTAGGATAGGGGCTTTTCTTTCTCCAAAGAATTTTATCAGGCAAATATCCTTCCATGCTATTGCGTAAAAGAGATTTTTCAACACCGTTTTCAAACTTGATTTCCCAAGGCACATTGAAAATAAATTCGTAAATTCTATGGTCGGCAAAGGGCACTCTTATTTCCACTCCGCTTGCCATACTCATTCTGTCCTTCCTCTGTAATAGAGAGGTCATAAAGTAATTAACCGATAAGTACGAGGCGC
>JAFQAM010000263.1 GCA_017416885.1 Clostridia bacterium
CGTAGAGAATTTTTTCGAGCTTTGGCGCAGACAGTTAAAAAACTTTCAAGACAAAGGTCGGACAAAGGCTCGCGGATTTATCGTTCTGAGACAAATGTGTTCGATTCCCGTAAGGCTATCTATAAGCAAAAATTTACCTATTTTGCGAATGCAAAATAATTTACCTGCTTTGCTTCGCAAAGCAATTTAACTAAGGCGATGAGGTTTGATAAGTGAAAATGTTGATTGTCAATGCTTAAAGTTTTTAGGTAAATTATTCCGCTTCGCTTCATAGGTAAATTAACACTCACATTCGTTCGTGTTAGGTAAATTTCACTTTGTGAAGCTAAATTAAATTTGCTATTGTAGGGGAGGGGTCGTCCCTCCCGATACAGCGGTACGGAAAACCCGTACCCTACAAGCAAATTTAGCTCCGCAAGGAATTTAGCTTGCGTGCAACGCAAATTTAGCTGTTCTCCTTTCGGAGAACGAAAGGAGAAACTATGAAAATATCTTGGCAAGGCGGAGCGCTGATAGCTCCCATACCGGCGGTTATGGTATCGCTGGGCGATATGGAAAAATCAAATATAATTACTGTTGCGTGGTGCGGAATTACAAACACAGTTCCGCCAAAAACATATGTTTCGGTAAGACCGAGCCGTCATTCATATAGTATATTAAAGGAAAAAAGAGAGTTTGTAATAAATCTTGTGCCTGCCACGCTTGCGAAAACCGCTGATTATTGCGGTATTTACACAGGCAAAAAGGTTGACAAGTTTGCAAAATGCTCTCTGACAAAGGAAAAAGCAACCAAGGTTAATGCGCCTATGATTGCGGAGTGTCCCATTTCCATTGAATGTAAGGTGACGGACATTATTCCTCTCGGCTCTCACGATATGTTTTTAGCCGATATTGTAGCGGTGAATGTTGACGAAAAATTGCTTATGGATAATAAGCTATGTATTAACCGCGCCCACCTGTGCGCATTCGCCCACGGCGAATATTATAAATTAGGCGAAAGAATTGGCAAGTTCGGCTTTTCGGTTAAGAAGAAAAAATCGAATAAATAGCCGTTAGCAGTCAGCAGTTAGCCGCCAGAAGTATATTAAATTTGCGAAGCAGATGATAGAATATAGGCATCAATCCATATATTGACAAATAAAGTAAAGTTTGCTATAATAATATAAAATAAAAATAAGGAGAGAAATATGAAAAAGAAAATTTTATTAACACTTTTGATGCTTACCGTTTCAATACTTATCTTTTCTATTTCAGCGGTTGCCGCTACCTTACAAGAGGCGGTTGATACTTACGAGGGATATTTTGATGATAAGGTCGTTGAAAAAATTGACGATATTGAAGCAAGTGAGCATATTAATCCGCAAATTTTTGAAAATTACGGAGCGACAGCGGTAAACGCAAGAGTTGAGTTAAGCTGTATCTGCGGCAAGACTCATACTTATCCGACTTATTATATTACAAGATTTCACGCAAATGATTGGAGCCACTACTATGAAGGAACAACCTTTAAGGGCACTGAGGTTTTCCACATTGATTTTACTGATATCAACAGTAAAAACAGTTGTGGCGCAAGCTATGACAAGCATAGCGTTATAGCAATTGAAATTCCCGATGGCTACAAGGTGCTTGACGGCGGAAACGAAAAAGAGGGCAACGCTTTGTATATGCACGGCTTAAGAGACTCCAGGTCATTAAAGCTTGTGGATATGACAACCTGTACAACCCTCACCGTGCTTGATGGAACTGCATTTCACGAGGTACTTGGAGACTGTCCCGAGCTTGAATATGTGAAGCTTGCTGATGGCATTACAAAAATTCCGGGTTATGCATTTGAGAATTGCTCAAAGCTAAAAAGAGTAGTGATTTCTGAAAATTCACAGATTAAGTCTATTAGTAAGAGAAGCTTCGTTGGCTGCACCTCTCTTGAAGCATTTTACTTACCTGACGGATTTACTAGGATGGAGGGAGAGAATAAATCTGATTACGGCGCTTTCACAGGATGTAGCTCTCTTTACTTTGTAAATAAGCCAAACGAATTAACAAAGCCTGAAATTTATTATTTCCCTGATAGCTTAACATATATTGAGAATGAGGCAATAAAAAACTGTCCTAATCTTAACAGTGTTTTAGTGTTTGGTGAAAACATTACAAAGATTGAAACCCAGTGGGTATTTGCTACCAACTCCAACTCAACAAGAAACGAAAACAATCCTTTGACTTTGGTATTCAAGGGAAATATGACAAAGTTTTCTTATTCCGGCGAGCAGGCATATACAACCGTTATTTTTGCAAATGCAAATCAAGGCAGTATAACCTTTAATCCAACAGGCAACGCTACCGATTTACCAACATCAAGCTTCTATATTTGCGCAAACGGTACCCGTTCAATGATCAAGAAGTCCCCGTCATTCAGCGTTGATGGCTTCGTTCATAATGCTGAGGTTAAAAACATTGGCGCTACATACACTAACTATTTTGAAAACGGTAACAGTATTCATAAATGCTTCTGCGGTTGTGAGTATGTAAGCGGGGATGCAACCGAGCCCGTATTTGAATGGCGCGGATACTCCGTAAAGGAGGATAGCAGCCGCGGATGCTTTGTGACACAGGGAATAAAGGTTAACCGCGAAGCTTTAAGCTTCCTTGGCGAGGATATTGATTTCGGTATTGTGGTTGATGTAAACATTGACGGTATCGCATATAATCCTATTTTAAACGGCGCTACAAGCGTATCCTTGATGGAAAGCGAATACAGTTATTTTGATGTTAAGGTATCAGGTATTCCGTCAGAGCACGCAGAAACTGCAATCGTATTCTGCGGATATGTAAGAGTCGGCGATACTGTATCATATCTTGACGGTGGAAAGACCTATGATGCGGTTGTGGGCATAAGCTATAATGATATTTTAAATAAGGAGGAGCAATAAAGTGAAATATACATCGCCAAAATATGAAAATGTAGCATTTTCAAAGGATGTTCTTTGCGCCTCATATGAGTTAACAACCTATAAGGACAACACAGGAAACACCGTGCAGGAAATGAACTTTTCATTCTCAAGCATCTTTAAAAAATAATCAAAAAGCACTCAATTTGAGTGCTTTTTGTTATTATGGGGAAATAATATTATATGAGGAGCTTTTTGTAAATTTTTAAAAGTCGTTTGAAAAAGTTTTGTGTTATAGAAAAAAGTCCCTTGAAAAAATTGCGGATTATAGAAAAAGTCCCTTGAAAAAGTTGCAAAGATAGCAAAAAACTCCATTGAAATGGTTGAAAATGAGCATTCTATATGCTAAAATAAAAAAGGATTTAGTCCGAAAAAATTTATTGCTTTGTGTTTTATGATTAAATGTGAAGTCGCTAACGCAGTGAAGTTTGCTTTGCAAGTGAAGTTTTACTGCGTAAAAGGAAGCGCTTCGCAGTGAAGTGCGATAAATCGCATTGTGATGCAAAGAGAAAGGTAAAATTATGTTATTTGAAAACGGAGACAGAGTAGTATTCGCAGGAGACAGTGTTACAGATTCAGGCAGAAAGCGTCCTTACGGTGAAGGACTTTGGGAGGGCGTTGGAAACGGTTATGTAAGAAATATTGATTCCATTTTAAGCGTGCTTTATCCTGAAAGATTAATTCATATTACAAATGTTGGCTGCGGTGGAGCTACAAGCACAGATATGCTAAGAGATTGGGAAACCAATGTTGAAGCGTGCAAGCCTGATTATGTATTCTTTATGATTGGCGCAAACGATGTTTGGAGACAGTTTGACGAGCCTGCTATGTATGCAGAAAACTACACACCTGAAATATACAGAAAAAATATTGAGGCTGTTTGCGAAAGAACAGTAAATAAGGTAAAGAAGCTATTTATAATCAGCCCATTCTATATGGAGTCAAACAACAACGATCCAATGAAAAAGAGAATGGTTGAATACGCGGGAATTTGTAAAGAGGTAGCCGAAAAGTACGGAGCTACATATATTGATGTTCAAGGCGAATTTGATAAGCACCTTGAATACAGATATCCTGCATATATCTCCTGGGACAGAGTTCATCCGAATTGGGTTGGCTCAATGATTATCGCTAAAGAGGTATTAAAGGCTATTGGAGCTAAGGCGCTTTATTAATTGTTAGCCGCCAGCCTTCAGCATGCAATGCTATGCATTGCATTTCAAGTATTTGCGTATGCAAATACATTTCAAGAAATTGCGAATGCAATTTCATTTCAAGCGCGAAGCACATTTCATTCTGCGAAGCAGACATTTATTTAGTGATTACAATGCACACTTGCGTGCATTCAGCATTAAAACATTCAAACTATAAAAGTCACAGAAATGTGGCTTTTTTAGTTGAAAATATCGGTTTTAGGTGATACAATATAATCGAGGTGATAAAATGAAAAACTTATTTTGTCAGCAAATGGATTTTATGACTAACAAAATATTAGACGAAGGACTTGAGGTCGCAAAAATCAAAAAGATAGATGAACGGTTAACTCAGGCTGCTTATGATATTGAAAAAAAGATAAATAAGATAAAAGAAGAAAAAATTGCATTAGTGATTGCTTCTTTTGTTATTCATTTTATTGCTATATTTATCGGCGTCATAATTGATAAGTTATTTTTGGTTTTAGCTTTGGCTTTAGTAAGCGGATTAATGGTTGGATTTTTAATTTTGATAAAATATAAAAGTAATGTAACATTTAATCTGAAATATGAACTTGACAAAGCGAAAAAGGATATTTATAACAGTCTTGGCGTACCTAAAACAGCGCGAAAAATTGATGTTTTGTTTGATGCGGTTGATTTAAATGGCAGAAAAGCCTCGCATTACAAAAACAAAGAGCTTTTGGTGTATAAGGAAGGAAAAAATTTATGCTTTGCAAGCAAAGTCGCAATATATTCTATTCCGATTTCCTCTATTAAAAAGGTAAATATCAGCGATAAAAAAGAGGAGTACCAAGGCTGGAATAAGATAGAGCCCGAAGATCACGAAGCATATGCAAACAGCATTTATATCAGGTATAATAGAAAAGGTACTTTAAAGTGGACTTATATGATAAACAGCCGTCATATTGAAATTTTATTGAATGATGAGGAATATGAAATTATTATACCGAATTACGATATAGCAGAATTTGAGTATATTTATATGGAATTTTAAAAGGAGCAAATATGGAATTTACAATTTTAGTTATATACAAAGCAAAAAGCGAAAATGCAAGAGAAGCGTTTGTAAAAGAGTTAACCGATAGCGGAGTACTTTCTAAAATCAGAAACGAGGACGGTTGTATTGCGTATGACTACTATTTTTCAAATGAGGATAAGTGTAAATTAGTGCTATATGAAAAATGGGCAAGCAGAGAGCATCAAAAGGTGCATATGACTATGCCTCATATGGCTACCGCTATGGAAATAAAGAGTAAATATATTGATAGCGCAGAGCTAAAGCAGATTGATGTAAAGAGCTTATAAAAATCAAAATCACAAGCAAAAATGCTTGTGATTTTTGTGTTATTTCTTTGACAAATACAATACAATTTCATTTGATTTGTATTGTAAAAGTCAAAAATAAAAAACCAAGTTACCGCGGCGCAATTTGCTTCAAGTGAGCCATTGCAAGTACTCCGCGTTCTCCTTGGTTCAATAATAGTATATGCTAAAAAAGAGGATTTGTCAATAGAAAAAAGGTTCAATTTTGAAAGCAACCGGCTTTCAAGACCGACTCAATCAAAAATGAACCTTTAGTGCCTTTGGCACTAATTACTTGCTTCGCAAGTAATTTACCTAATGCGAAAGCATTTGAGCATTAATTTACCTACAAAACGGTAGTTTTGTAATTTACCTATGGAGCGAAGAGGAATAATTTACCTAAAACATTAAATTTTAACAAACAAAATTTTCCTTAGCCAAACCTCATTGTTTTCAGCTAAATTGCTTTGCTTTGCAAAGCAGGTAAATTATTTTGCGTTCGCAAAATAGGTAAATTTTTGCTTATAGATAGCCTTACGGGAATCGAACCCGTTTGGTTTGAAATGGAAAACAGATTGCCTTACTGTGTTGAAAAAGCTTGACAATTCTTTAATTGCCTGCACTTTTTCGCCTTGTAATCCAACCTGTTTTCTCATTTGAAACTGCTCGCATCTCAGAGCGAATAAATCCGTAGAGAATTTTTTCGAGCTTTGGCGCAGAC
>JAFQAM010000264.1 GCA_017416885.1 Clostridia bacterium
AAGCCCTCGTACTGTCTGTTGCAGTCCTCAACGAAGACGCAAGCTCTTTCAAGCTCTCTGTTAATTGTTTCTGCCCATACTGATGGGATAAAGTTTGTATATGCCATAAAAATTTCCTTTCGTGTTGTAAAATTTGTGTCCGTAAAAGCCTCGTGGGATGAAATCGGGACATTATGCGTTTCTTTTTTGACTTTGCAACCGCTAAACCGCGTAAATTTTGCCTTGAGGTCCAATGCTTATTGACTTTTACTGACATACCGCAAATAATCAAGCCAAGCTCGGCTGCACCTTGAGCCTACCGCAAGCAAAACCGTTATGCTCGCAATTATTTAAACATGCTGAATGTAAGCTACACGATAAGCCACACGCAACTGGGGGAGCTACCAATTCTGCTGACTTTGTCTTATAAGCTCGTAATTTTTCTTTATTTCGCTTGGAGACATGGCTTTTACCTGCTCTCTTGTAAAATAAGAGCTTTTAGCTCCTTGGGAGCTTGATAAGGAGCCGGAAGCACTGTCAGCATTGGCTTTTCTTGCTTTTTCCTGTAAAATCGCTTGCTCTGCGATGTTTTGGGCAAGCTTTAAATATTTTGCATAAATAACGCTGAATTGCTTATTTTCCTTGCCCTCAGCGAAAAGTCGAAGGCTTTCGTCGGAAAGCAGGCTGCTTTTAGATACATTGGGATAAATTACCTCAAAATCCTTGAAATCTCGCTCAATTTGCTCCTCAAAGGTCAAAACAGCTTGATTTTCACCGTCTTTATCGCTATTTAGCTGATTTTCATTGGAATTGTCACCGTTTAGCTTGCTTTCGCTTAATTTATCGGCGTTTGGCTGATTTTCACCGCCATTATTAGATTTTTCTTGTATTTGGCTTGCTTGAGCATGATTTTCAAGGACATTTGCTTTATTTTCCTTAAAAATCTGCTTGCTTTCGCCGTTTTTACCGTCAACACCGATATTTTGTTGGTTTTTGGCGTTATTTTTATCAAAATCCTCGCTGATGTGTGCGTTTTTTGGGGTTTTTGAGGTTTTTTCTGCCATTTCACCGTCAGATGATAGATTTTTAGCCGATTTTTCTTGATTTTTCGCGGAATTATCCACACAGGGTGAGGAATACTCGTTAAAATTTTTGTTTAAATTTTGCATAAATCTCCTTTCGTAAAAATATGACTTTACAGACACAGGGTCGATTGTTTTCTAAAAAATCACTAAAAATAATTTGTTGACTTTGTAAAGCAAATTTGTCAAAAATCAATGCATTTTTATTCAGCGATTTTTTAGGATTTTTGCTTTTTGCTTAAAATAAAGCAATTGAACCTTAAGCTATAATATTTTTCTGCTTGCTTTTAAATCGTTAAGCTCTTTTCGTAATACTTCAAGCTCTGATGACTTTTCAAGCTCAATTTGCTTTAAAATTTCCGATTTGTTGATTAAAGCAGAGTCGGGATAAGCTTTGATATATGTTTCAATTGAAATTTTTCCGTTGGATAGACAGTTATCAAGCATGCTGATTACAGATGCGCTTGATGAGGTTGAGCCGCCGGAAACCTCTACGGAAACATCAAAGATTGCGTTTTCGTAATCGTTTGAGGTAAAGTAGTCAAAGATTTCCTTCTCCTTGCCATCCTCGGTTGTTACCGAAATAAATTGCTTCTTATAATAATACAGCTTCATAAATTGCGCTATAACTAACGCCTGCTTTCGCTTAACCTCCCAATACTGTGAGCGAAGCTCCTCAATAGGAAGCTGAGCCTGCGCCTGAAGCTGAGCAATCGCAACTCCCGACATATTCGACCATTGAAGCTCGCCGCCCATAATGGCAGTAACACCGCCTGCGGTCTTAGTCATTTCAATAAGACTGTCGGTAATCGACATTGGCACATTGCTTAGTGGCTGCTCCTGCATTCTTTTGATTCCGTCGCCTGTGCCCGAATGGTCAATCAGCACCTGTCCGGGAACATTTGAGATTTTTTGTCCCTTCAGAGCATTGGGCAATGCAATATATTTGCCCCAAGCGCATTCCTGCGCGTTCAGCAGACTCATAGCAATGTTGAAATTAATTGACTTTTGATTTGGAATAAGCCCCTCAATCTCACTTATACCGAAAATTGAGCCGTCTCTTTTTTCGTAAAAGCCGCAAACAACAGGATATAATCCGGCTTTTACAGATCTTTTAAGCTCTTTGTCTTGCTTCTTTTCTTGCTCCCTGATAGGAGCAATTGGAAAAGGCTTTGTAATAATGCTTGATTTTGTTGCTCTTTCGCAATATACCTCACCATTAATACGAAAATATCTTGTAAGCAGTGTAATTGAGCCGTCCTGATTTTTGTCGCAGTCAATCAGCTCCATAGGAATTTTACCGTTGCAGATTTCGAAAAGCTCGCTTGCGTCAATGTGCGATGCAATCATAATCCACTTTTGCTTTTGCTCATCGTAAATTTGAGGATTAGCAAAGAAAATATTTAATGGATCAATAATTTCACATCTGACTCCACCGTCCATATAGCCGTTTAAATCAATGGCGGTTTTATCCCAATAGTAGTGATAGAAATACGAGCCCTTCTTCACCGCATCGTCAATTGCAAGCTTGTCAAGCTGATCCTGACACAGCTCCTTGAAGATCGAGGTGGCGAAGGAATTGAATTTTGAAATATCAATGCCTTGCGTGTAGCTTTTGAAAACCGTTTTAACAGGCGTTGATAAAATCGCAGATTTTTTGCTTCGGCAAATTTGCTTAACAATGTTGATTACAGGTCTTGGTAGGTTCTTGGTGCTTTCGGTAGCAGCAGGCCACTGCCTGCCCTCATAAAAGTCAATTCCCTTTGGAATAGCTTCGCTTATGCCGATTTTAGCCTGATATGCAAGTCCTTCCTTGTAAAGCTTATAGAGGCTTGTTTCATTGCCTATTGCTCCTTGCCATTGAGCCATTGATCAAGCACCTCCCTGTATGAAGCTTGATTGTCTGCTTTTGGCGAATTATCCACACCTTCAAGCGATTTTTCAAGAGAAGCAACTCTTTTTTCAAGCTCCTTAATCCTTTTAAATATGTTTATCATTTTACCACTCCATAAATGAATTATTTGCGGGTAGAGAGGAGAAGTTTTTATCTAAAAAGTCCAAAGAGGTGTCAATAATTCCAATATTGTGCTCATAATCAATACCTATATATCTTGCAATAGCAGAGGACATAACAAGGTCGTCGTGCGCGCCGGCACAGGCGGCGCTTCTGCCGTCATTTCTCTTGATAAATGTGGTCATTTCTATAAGAGTTTCACGGTCAGTCTCAAGACGGAGATTTTCACGCATTATCGACACAAGGTTGGAGATAATGATAGGTCGGCTGACGGATGTGGTTATAAATCCGTAATGCTTTTCCGCTTCGTCCGAATATGTTGACATTGACTGCGACCGATACAGATTTTCATAGCCAAGTGAACGCAAATGCCTTACAGGGTGTCTTGAATAGTTGGTTTCAACCCCGATTAAAGCATCGTTGTACCATTTCCCAAGGCAATAAAGCTGCTCGGCGAATAAATCCTCGTCAATATGCTGCTTCCGTAATGTAGCCACGCATTTACCTGACACATTGTCTATTACCTTGGCGGTGAAATAGTCAATGCCCGTTCCTGCCGTATCTGCGCCTATAACATATGGCTTTTTTAATATTGAGCATTCGGTTTTTTCTATGTAGGGCTGCTCAACAATTGAAATAAAGCCCGAGGG
>JAFQAM010000265.1 GCA_017416885.1 Clostridia bacterium
CGCCCGACAATCTGCTATAAATAGCAGAGGTCGGTCTTTAACAGAGGTCATAGGGTTCAGGCCACCTGCAACAATCAAAATAAAAAGACACTCGAATGAGTGTCTTTTTATTTTGGGTGCGGAGATGGGACTTGAACCTCATGACCTCCGGGTTATGAGCCCGACGAGCTACCAACTGCTCTACTCCGCGATATATTGATTCCTAAGCATTGCTTTGGGAATCGTGGTGCCGATGACCGGACTTGAACCGGTACGGTATTGCTACCGAGGGATTTTAAGTCCCTTGCGTCTGCCGATTCCGCCACATCGGCTTGTGGTTATTTTGCCTAATGATTATAACACACAATTTATAATATGTCAAGAGTTTTTTTCTAATTTTAAAAAGATTTTTTAAAGTGCATATAAAAGCGGAATTTTTGCGTGTTTATATTCAAGCAAAATCATTTTGGAACAAAAATACTAAAATCCGTCCGTCATTTGCTCTTGTACTACTATTATATTACACAAATTTAAATATATACCAAGTTTTTTCCAAAATAAATAATTTTGTTATTTTACCTACAATTGACTTTTTAAAACAGTAGTGCTATAATAATAAAAAAACAAGCATAGCCACAGTGATATGCTAACGGGGGAGAGAATATGAAGAATTACAAAAATTTAGTGGTTTTTGACCATCCACTAATTCGCCACAAAATCGCAATTTTGCGTGATGAAAGAACAAGCATGAAGGAATTTCGTGAGCTTGTTGAGGAAATAACAACACTAATGACCTACGAAAGCCTGAAGGAAGGCGTGCCAACCACTGAAATTGAGGTGAAAACTCCGCTTGAAACCTGTAAGCAAACGGTAGTTAAGGATAACGCAATTGTTATCGTGCCTATTCTTAGAGCAGGACTCGGTATGGTAAACGGAGTGCATGTGCTTTTCCCATCTGCAAGAGTTGGTCATATCGGTATGTGCAGAAATGAGGAAACATTGCAGCCTGACACATATTATTGCAAGCTTCCCGACGGAATAGAGGAAAAATTAGTAGTGGTAGTAGATCCAATGTTAGCCACAGGCGGAAGCGCTTGCGATGCTATCCAGCTCTTAAAGGACAGAGGCTGCAAGCACATCAAGCTTATGTCTATTATCGGCGCACCTGAAGGTGTATCTAAGGTAGCGGAAGCGCATCCTGATGTAAACATCTATGTTTCCACTATGGATAGATGCTTAAACGAAAACGGCTATATTCTTCCGGGACTTGGAGATGCAGGTGACCGTTTATTCGGCACAAAATAAAAATCAAAAGACAGAAAATCAAATTTCTGTCTTTTTATGTTATATAAATGCGGCAAGTATGACTATGCCTAAAACTAATATTCCCCAAAAAATATTGAGTACGCCCGCTATAAAATATTTCAATACGGTAGTTGAATCAAATGTATTAGCATATGATATCCTTGGGAAATTTTTTATATATACAATAGGAATTGATTTTGGCGTTTGATTAAATGTGTAAAAAAAATAAGTGTGTCTTTTTACATAATACTTTTCTCCTACCTTATATGTATAAACCGCCTTAACACGGTGGTCAATATGTTCACCGAGAAGCCATATAAAAGCATCTTTTTTATGTTTTCTTTCACGAAGCGTAGCGCCTGTTTTTTCAGTGAACTGAGGAAATTTTTCAAAAATAATATAAATGGTAAGAGCAGAGCAGCCGATTAGTATAAAGACAATACCTAAAAATATCAAAAAAATCATTTTATCACCTCATTACTTGTTTAACATATCCTTATTATATAATTTATTTTATAAAAAAGCAATATTTTACTTGACAAATTGTGTCGATAGTATTACAATGTTAAATGCTTTTTGCTTAAAAAGGCAATATTACGATTATCAGTGAAGGTTTAAAAATGGAAATCTTATTTATTTTAGCAATTGCATTATTTGCAGGACTACTGCTATCCCGTTTAGCAAAGGTTTTACAGCTTCCTGCGGTAACTGCATATCTTGTTGCGGGCGTACTTATCGGACCGTTCTGCTTAGGCGCGCTTGGTAACTACTTAAATGTATCCTGGCTTGGCTTTATCAGCCTTGAAAAGGCAGAGGAATTTTCAATAATATCCGATGTAGCGCTTGGCTTTATCGCGTTTTCAATCGGTAACGAGTTCAGACTTGCAGACCTGAAGAAAATAGGCAAGCAAGCAACAATTATCGGTATTTTACAAGCGGTTATCACAACATTAGTTGTAGATGCAGCATTAATCAGCTTACATTTTTTAATTCCAAACACATTACCGCTTCCTGCGGCAATCATCTTAGGCGCGATAGCATCTGCAACAGCTCCTGCCGCAACTCTTATGGTTGTAAAGCAATATAAGGCAAAGGGACCTGTTACAAGCACCTTGCTTCCTGTTGTAGCTCTTGATGACGCGGTTGGACTTGTGCTTTTTGCCATTTCATTCGGTATAGCAAAGGCAATTATCGCAGGTGAGGTAAGCATTATTTCAATATTACTTGAGCCTGTTTTAGAGGTTGTGTTATCCTTGGCGTTAGGCGCAATTATGGGCATAATCTTTACATTTATTGAAAGATTTTTCCACTCCCGTTCAAAGCGTCTTGCTGTTTCGGTAGCATTTGTATTTGCAACTGTTGCAATTTCTATGCTTAAATTTAATATTGGCGGAGTTCACATCGGCTTCTCATCACTCTTATCCTGTATGATGCTTGGCACAGTATTCTGCAATATCTGTGATTTCAGTGCAGAGCTTATGGACCGTCTTGACCGTTGGACAGCTCCAATCTATATTTTATTCTTTGTTTTAAGCGGAGCAGAGCTTAATCTGAGCGTATTCGGTGACGGAATGGTAGTTGTAATCGGTCTTGTATATATCGCATTCAGATGCTTTGGTAAATACTTTGGCGCAAGATGGAGCTCTGAATTATCACACGCAGAACCGAATGTAAAGAAATACCTTGGTATTACATTATTCCCACAGGCAGGTGTGGCACTTGGTATGAGTATTACAGCTGTTGCTCAGATGGGTGAACAGGGGGCAATGATCCGTAATATCATTCTCTTTTCCGTATTTGTCTACGAGATTTTAGGTCCATCCATGACACGCTGGGCACTTACAAAATCCGGAGATATTCAGCCAAAGAGCAAAGAAGTTGAAAACAGACGTGCGATGAAAC
>JAFQAM010000266.1 GCA_017416885.1 Clostridia bacterium
ACGTTATCACCGCAGGAACTGCCATAAGAGAGACTATGGATATTATGGCGGCAGCTCTTCCCACCGCAAAGGTTGCGGCTACCTTCGTTATGGTTGACCGTAAGGAAAAGGGCAAGGGCGAAAAGGGCGCAATGCAGGAAATCGGCGAGGAGTTCGGCTTCCCTGTATATTCAGTAGTTGATGTTTACGATATTATCGAGTACCTCGAAGGCCAGGACGGCAACGAGGAAAATGTTGCAAGAATTAAGAAGTATCTTGAAACATACGGTGCGTAAGCAAAGCGAAGCTTTGCAGCTAAATTTGCGTTGCACGCAAGCTAAATTGAGCGTTGCTCAGCTAAATTCGGCAAGCCGAGCTAAATTCGCCTTTGGCGAGCTGAAAAGAGCAAATTTAATTTAGCTTCACGAAGTGAAATTTCGCTAATGCAAATGTCAGTTTGCATTAATTTAGCTATTTTGCGGAAGCAAAATAATTTAGCTTGAATTTTAAAGTACAAACAAACCTCAACTTTTAGTTATCAAATATAAAAGCGAAAGAAAGTGTAGGTGTTGTAGTGAGTATGGTGATAAGCTAACTGCTGACCCATAGGCTCCTTCTGGGAGGGAGCTGTCAGCAACGCTGACTGAGGGAGAATGTATTAAACGCTTGCTCCTTCCACCACCGAAGGTGGTCCCCCTTCCTCCCGGAGGAAGGCATTATCTGACCACTGACCACTGACCACTAAAATGTGCTACGCACTCGATATATTTGCTACGCAAATTCGATATAGCCTTCGGCTTCGATATATTTCGCAAGCGAAATTCGATATATTTTGCTACGCAAAATGAGAGCTAACCACTAACCACCAACCACTAACCACTAACCACTCTTAAGCGAAAGGAAAAATATGAGACACCTAATAGGAATCAACGATCTATCAAGCGCGGAAATTGACGAGCTTATCGCGGTTGCGCTTGATATAATTGACAATCCGAAGAAATACAGTGAAAAATGCCGCGGCAAGAAATTAGCTACACTGTTCTTTGAGCCATCTACAAGAACAAGACTCAGCTTTGAGGCCGCTATGTATGAGCTTGGCGGTAATGTTTTAGGCTTCAGTGAGGCTAACAGCTCAAGCGCCGCAAAGGGCGAAAGTGTTGCAGATACCGCAAAAATGATATCCTGCTATGCAGATATTATTGCTATGCGTCATCCTAAGGAGGGCGCGCCGCTTGTTGCATCTATGAATGCATCAATCCCTGTTGTAAATGCAGGTGACGGCGGTCATAACCACCCGACACAAACTCTTGCAGACCTGCTTACCATCAAGCGCAAAAAGGGCAGATTTGATAATTTAACAGTAGGCTTCTGCGGCGACCTTAAATTCGGTAGAACGGTTCATTCTTTAATCGAGGCGCTATCCCGTTACACAGGAATTAAGCTTGTGCTTATTTCCCCCGAGGAATTAAAGCTGCCTGATTATATAAAGAATGATGTAATTAAAAAGCACGGTATGGACTATATCGAAACAAATGACCTTGTAGAAGCTATGCCAAATCTTGACATTCTTTATATGACAAGAGTACAAAAGGAGCGCTTCTTTAACGAGGAGGACTACCTGCGCTTAAAGGATAGCTATATTTTAACACCAAGCAAGCTTACAAACGCAAAGGATGACTTATGCATTATGCATCCGCTGCCGAGAGTAAATGAAATCAGTGTAAGCGTGGATAATGACCCAAGAGCTTGCTATTTTGTACAGGCATTAAACGGAAAATATATGCGTATGGCGCTTATCTTAAAGCTTTTAGGCATTGAATAGGGGGCAGATTATGAGAATAGATGCAATTAAAAACGGTCTTGTAATCGACCATATTACAGCAGGCAAGGCTATGGAAATCGTGGGACTTTTAAAGCTCGAGGAGCTTGATTGCCCAATTGCCATAATTAAAAATGCGCCAAGCAAGCGCCTTGGCAAAAAGGATATAATCAAAATCGACGCAGATATTGAGCTTAACACAGAGATTTTAGGCTACATTGATCCCGATGTTACAGTAAATGTAATCAAAAACGGCGAAATTGTGGAAAAGAAGCACATCGCGCTTCCCGAAACATTAAATAATGTAATCGCCTGCAAAAATCCCCGTTGTATCTCATCCTGTGAGCAGGAGCTTCCGCAAATCTTTAAGCTCACCGACAGAGAAAACCGCGTTTACCGCTGCCTATACTGCGAAACAAAAGCAAAATAAAAAAAGCCACATATGTGGCTTTTTTTTAGTGGTCAGCAGAGGACAGGGGACGGGGGCGCAGGACAGGGGACGGGGGCGTGTCCGCAACTTCACTGCACAAGGTGCAGGACAGGGGACGGGGGCGTGTCTGCGTGAACGCGGTTCAATTTATGAGTAAGCAATTCATCACAAAGCCAATTCATTTAAAAAATTTCTAAAAACCTCTTGACATTGACGCTGCGTCAAGTAGTATAATAAAAATAAGAGGTGATATTATGAAGCTTTATGATATAAGCGAGGTGTGTAATCTACTAAATACAACCTCACGCACTTTAAGATACTATGAGGAAAAGGGAATAATCGAAAGCACAAAAAGCGGTTTATCCTGCCGTCGCTCATATACCGAGGAGCAAATTAACCATATCAGAAATGTAATGGTATTAAGAACAATAGGCTTATCAATTGATACGATTTTAAATCTACAACAAAACGGCGCAAATTTAAAGGATGAGGTTATAGCCAAAAGAGCAGAGATTTTTGCATATATAGATAGCAAAAGCAAGGAAATATCTTTGCTCAATGAGGCAATTGCTATTATTGAAGGCGGTGAAAGCATTTTTGAAAAGCAAATAATCAAAAGCCAAGCATTAGACTTTAACAGTGAAGCAAGAAAATGCGCTGAATATATAGTTTTTGAAAATTATGAGGAGCTTTACAAGCATTTTAGTCCAAGCCTTATAAGATATAATTCGGGGGATGTATTTAAAATTTCTCGCGATGATGCGCTTTTGCCCTGCGGTGATTTTATAGAATTTGAAAAGCAGGAAATAGATACAGCTTATCCAAATATAGTGTATGAGTATGTGAAATTCTCAAAAATTGGCTTGAAAATCAAGCTTGTTTTTCACAATGAAAAAATTGACGGCTTATGGCTTAGCTATTATGAGGTGTAAAATGAGAAAATTATATTCTACTATATTAATTTTGATAATATCGCTTTCTTTAAATTCTTGCAAAATAAATTGGATAGACGGCAAGAGCTACAATGTGCCTTGGTGGTTCAATTTTATATGGATGTCCGTATTTTTTGGAATAATTATAATCAGCCTGTTTCGCTCATTAACCGCCGATTATCGCACTTGCTTAAAATGCGGTCACCGCTTTAAGCCAAAATGGTATAACTCATTTCGCGCATTATTTATAGGCGAGCACCACGCAGGCGGTTCACGACTTTATAAATGCCCAAAATGCGGTCAAAAAAGCTTGATGCCTATATCACATAATCAAGATGAAGCAAAATAAAAAGCCACGCCTGTGGCTTTTTTTAGTGGTCAGCAGAGGACAGGGGACGGGGGCG
>JAFQAM010000267.1 GCA_017416885.1 Clostridia bacterium
CATCAACATATCCGTTTGAAAGAGCAGTGTCATAATGAGCGAATGAATTATTGTTGCCGTCATGTAAAGAATAAACAATGAGATCCACACCGCTTTCACGAAGTCTGCTTGCTTCTTCCTTTACAAGGTTTGTAAGCTCATTTCCTACCTTGAAGGTTACACCTGTTACCATATCTGATGATATTGAGCTATAACAATCGCCGATTGCGCCAATAATGCCAATTTGTATATCTCCGCGTTCAACCACTATGGAAGGAGTACAGTATTCTGCGCGCTTGCCTGTAATTCTGTCATAGATATTTATAGCAAGAAACGGAAAATCAGCAACCTTTAAGTTTTCTTTTATTGCTTCCTCTCCCCAGTCAAATTCATGATTTCCAAGCGTCATTGATGTAAAACCAAGCTCATTCATCCATTCAACCATAATTTTACCGTATGTTAATACTGATTCAGCAGAGCCTTGCCACATATCACCTGCGGATAATAATACAATGTGGTCATCCTCGTTCTTTTTATTCTCGAAGAATGTTCCAAGCTCGTCAACACCCGGTTGTATACTACTATCACAGAATTTTCCGTGTAAATCATTAATTGAATATAAGTCAATTACAACAATGAGATATGAGTTACATTTATCACAGTAGTCATTTTTGTCAGAGTCTATATGACCTCCCGGAGCACACGCATCATCGTTTTTGTTATCGCCATTGTTGCTTGTGTCGCTGTTTATATCGTTGTTGCTATCAGTATCGTTATTTGTACTGTCATTTTTGCCGTCAGCGTCAGTGTCACTGTCGCTATTTAAGCTATCGTTTTCGGTATCTTTATTATTGCTATCTATATTGTCATTTTTATCACTATTAATGTCACTAAAATTGTCGCTTTCGCTATCATTTATTGTATCACTGCTTTCTGTGTTAATATTCCAATTATTACATGAAGCAAAAGAAAGTAAAGTAGCGAGCGCTAACAAAAAAATCATTGTAAAAAATATAAATCTTTTCATAATACACCTCTTTTTTGATTATACCATATGGCTATATTTTTGTCAATAAATTGAAACTATAAATATAATCAACTATTGCAATATTTGTACAAATATGGTATAATTAATCGAATATTAAAAAATAGGAGAAAAAATATGATTCAATCTATTAAGCGTAGCATAGCATTACTTATAGTTATTGTTATGTGCTTAACATTTGTTCCAATTTTCCAAATTGATGTTAATGCAGCAGCTACTAACAGCAATGTTACATACAAGTATGATGGAAAATATGCTTATAACTGGGGAGAACGCGAGGAGGTTGCAACCTTCCTTTCACCAATGGCATTGGAGTTTTACAAAAAGTACAACATAACTTATGAGATTATGGCGGATTATACCGGTGGTACAAGTAAATCTAATGTTCCAAGCAGTGAAATGTATAAGGAACTACAATCACTTATGAAAAAAGCGCATTCTCATATAACAAGCTATCAAGAAACAAGACCGCTTTATAAATACACAGACTGTGAAAATAACGGTAATAGTATTTCCTCGTTCTATTCTGGTGTTGCAATTGGTCCTGCGTGGGATGGCGGCGCTACTTGGAACCGCGAACATACTTGGCCAAACAGTAAGGGAGAAGGAGACAGCGAAAATGATATTATGATGCTACGTCCAACCTCAATGAGAGAAAACTCAAGCAGGGGAAACAAGGCATACGGAAAGAGTAGCGGATATTATTTTCCTAATAGTGAGTCAAATAACAAGCATGACCTTCGCGGTGATGTAGCTCGTATTTTCCTTTATGTTTATGTGCGTTGGGGTAATTCAACCAATTTAAGCAATGCGTGGGGCTCTGGCGGTGTTATGGAGAGCCCTGAGGTTTTACTTGAATGGATGGAAATAGACCCTGTTGACACTTGGGAGCTTGGCCGTAATGACTCTGTACAAACAATAACAGGCACTCGTAATGTGTTTGTTGATTATCCTGAGCTTGGATTCATTCTTTTTGGCGAGGATATCCCTTCTGATTGGGAAACTCCTTCAGGAATGGCTAAAGACGGTAATCCAAGTGCGCCACCTGCTGATTCAGACTGTGTACATTCTTATACAAATGCGTGCGATAAGGATTGCAATAAGTGTGGCCATGTAAGGACTATAACTCATACTTATGATAACGAGTGTGATACTAACTGTAATATTTGTGGATATGCAAGAACAGTTAAGCATAAATTCGACAGCCTTTGTGATAGTGTTTGTAATTCATGCGGAGAAACAAGAGAACCAAATCATTTTTATAGTAGCTGGAAGGTAATCAAGGAAGCGACAGAAAATGAATCAGGCGTTGAGTCGAGAAGCTGTCTGTATTGCCGTGATGTAGATGAAAGAGAAATACCAAAGCTCGGCGCGCCAAATGACGATAAGCCAAGCGAGCCATTAGATTCTGATACATCAAAGGATGAGAATACCAATATCCCTTCTCAAGGAGACAATGACGAAAATGGCGAGCAAGAGGAACCTATTGGGTTCTTTGAAAAAATAGCTCAATTCTTTAAGAATTTATTCGAAAAAATCGCATCGCTTTTTAAAAAGAAAAAATAAAATCAAAATGTCCGAGTACAAACTCGGACATTTTGATTTTAAAGCATTCTTAATTATTTTCTGCAATTTGTCTCGCAACAAACACACCGCTTGCAGAGGCGTGTGACAGAGAGTGAGTGATTCCACTTCCGTCACCAATTATATAAAGTCCCTTATATTTTGTTTCAAGGTTTTCATTAACCTTAACCTCCATATTGTAGAATTTCACCTCTACACCATAGAGAAGAGTGTCATCGTTTGCAGTACCCGGTGCTATTTTGTCAAGAGCATAAATCATTTCGATAATTCCATCGAGGATACGCTTAGGTAAAACAAGGCTTAAATCTCCCGGGGTTGCGTTAAGCGTTGGAGTAACAAAGGATTCTTCAATTCTGTTCTTATTTGATCGCTGTCCGCGAATTAAATCCCCAAAGCGTTGAACGATTACGCCGCCGCCAAGCATATTGCTAAGGCGGGCAATTGACTCTCCATAGCTATTGGAATATTTAAAAGGCTCAGAAAAATGCTTTGCTACAAGTAATGCAAAGTTTGTATTGTTGGTTTGCTTAGCCGGATCCTCATAGCTATGACCGTTAACAGTAATGATACCGTTGGTGTTTTCGTTTACAACCTCTCCTCTTGGATTCATACAGAAGGTACGAACCTTATCACCGTATTTTTGAGTTCTGTATACAATTTTACTTTCGTATAATTCGTCAGTTAAGTGTGAAAACACCTCAGCAGGAAGCTCCACGCGAACACCTATGTCAACACGGTTGGACTGTGTTGGTATATTCATTTCCTTACAGATTGATTCCATCCATTTACTTCCGCTACGACCGACTGATATAATACACTTGCCCGAGGTATATTCTTGGTTTTTCGCTGAAATTGTGTATACATCATTTTCGTATTTGATTTTATCTACATGAGAATTGAAGAAAAAATCAACCTTATCACAAAGATAGTTGTAAATATTTTCAAGAACAATATAATTGATATCAGTGCCTAAGTGTCTTACTGATGCATCAAGCAGATGAAGATCATTTTGAATACAAACCTTTTTGAATTTACTTCCTGCAGTAGAATATAGCTTTGTGCCACTTCCACCATATTGCATATTGATTTCATCAACATATTTCATAAGCTCGATAGCTTGCTGTTTGCCTATGTATTCATAAAGCGTTCCGCCAAAATCGTTGGTAATATTATATTTGCCGTCAGAAAAAGCGCCCGCTCCGCCAAAACCGCTCATAATAGAGCAAGTTTTACATTCGATACAGCTTTTGATTTTTTTGCCGTCAATTGGACACTTGCGTTTATTTAATGGATTACCTGCTTCGAAAACTGCAATTTTAAGATTGGGGGCAAGCTTTGAAAGCTCATATGCTGAAAAAATACCGCCAGGTCCGGCGCCTATTATAATAACATCATAATTCATAAATTTTCCTCCAATAGTATAAATAGAGCACACATATAAATTGTATCATATTCAATTGACTTTGTCAAGGTGTCCAAAAGTATCAATATATCGTTATATAATTGCAAGTAAATAACGCAGACTTTAGAAATGCGAAATTCATTAACATTAAAATCCTCTTTATTTATATGCACAAAACAAAAAGGCAGGTTTAAAACCTACCTTTGTTTGGTGGACCAACAGGGACTCGAACCCCGGACCGACCGGTTATGAGCCGGTTGCTCTAACCAACTGAGCTATTGGTCCATATTAAATGCGTACTGTTGTATTATACACATTTGATACTCATTTGTCAAGTGATTTTTTGAAAATTTTTGAAAAAATTTTTTTGGCAAATAAACATAATAAAATTGACAAAAAAATCAATGTATGGTATCATATAAATAATATGAAAAAGGAGAGCTTTTTATGAAAAAATTTTATATAGGCGCTGCATATTATCCAGAATTATGGGACAAAAGCGAAATTGACAAGGACATCAAGCTTATGAAGGAATACGGAATGAACTGTATGCGTGTTGGTGAATTTGCTTGGAGTAATATGGAGCCGAGAGAAGGCGAATATAATTTTGAACTTTTTAAATATGTAGTTGACAAGCTATACGAAAACGGAATATATACTATTATGTGTACACCGTCCTGCACTCCGCCAAGATGGGTATTTGAAAAATATCCTGATGCTATGCGTGTTAAGTCGAAGGACTACATTGAATACCAAGAGAAGGTACATGCAAGAGTTCATCCGTGTAAATCTCACGAAGGAATGAGAGAGCTTAATGCTAAAATGGCAAGAGAGATGGCAAAAGCATTTGGCAATCATCCCGGAATTATCGGGTGGCAAATAGATAACGAGGTGCATCCTTATGACCATGGATGCTACTGCGAAAAATGCAAGCAAAACTTTAGAAAGCATTTAAAAAATAAGTATAACGGCAATATTAACGCTTTGAACAAGGCGTGGGGAGCATACCGTTGGTCTCTTGATTACAGTACATTTGACCAAATTGAGCCGCCTGTTTTATATGCTTGGGAAAATCCAAGCTTGGTTGTTGAATGGGTTGAATTTAACGAGGAGCTTATTTGCTCTTATGTTCATGAGCAGGCTGATGCTTTAAGAGAATACACAAACGCGCCAATTGGTACTGATATGATGGTTGATAACTATTTAAGCTATAACAAAATGAATAAAAAGCTTGATATTGTACAACATAATCACTATCATACAACCGATAACCTTTATCGCTCTTTATTCAATTATGATTTTTATAGAACATTGAAGGATAAGCCTTTCTGGGTAACTGAAACCTTACTTGGTTGGAACGGGTCAGTTGCAGCATACAACGGTTACCGTTCAAAGGATTATTGTTATATAAATTCACTTTTACCTATCGCGCACGGCGCTGAAATGAATTTATATTGGTTATTCCGCTCACATCCAAGCGGACACGAGTTAGGACATGGAGCGTTTTTAAATTCAAGCGGCAGACCAAACCCATCGTCACGCGGAGTTAAAAAGATAACTGATGTTTTAACAAAAGCAGAGGATTTTCTATTAAATTCAAAAGCAAAATCAAAAATTGCTATGACATATTGCTCAAATTCAGTTAAAATATTCTTTTTTGCTCCTATTGTTTCAGAATTCGACCACGATGTAAGAGCAAAATATATTGATTATTGCCATAACTATTTTAGACATTACAATATTGATGTAATTGAAACTGATAAGGATTTAAGCGAGTACGAAGTAATTGTTTCTCCGTTTATGCCAAATGCCGCACGCGACGGATTTGAAACGAGAATTGTTGAGTGGATTAAAAATGGCGGTACTTGGATTGTAGGTCCTCATACCGATATAATGACAGAATGTGCTTCAAAATATACTGATAAGCCATATTCCTTCCTCGAGGAGCTATGCGGAGTATATACAAAATATCAGTTGCCTATACAAGAAGAAAAAATCACAGCGAAATTTAATGACGGCGAAGAGATTAAGCTTTTTATGGGAACAGATGCTTACGAGGTAGTTGATGCTGAAAGTCTTGCTACATATGAAAGCGAAGAGCTTGAAAATCTTACTGCTATTGCAAAGCGCAAGGTAGGTAAGGGACAGGTAATCATTGTTGGCTCAGCTATTGATAAAAAATCTATGCTAAGGCTTGTAAATAAAAAGCCGATTTTAGAGGCATCTGACAATATTGACCTTGTTGAAAGAAGCGGAAAAGAAAACGGTATTGTTGCAACTGAAATTGAAGGTAAAGACGGATATATTGTGCTTGATAAGGAATATTACGATATCTTGAACGACAAAAAAGTATTCGGTAAAATTGAAATTTCAGCATATGAAGCACTAATTTTAAAGGAAATTTAATATGAATACATGTTATATTGTGTGCGCATTAGATTGTAAACTTGATTTTATTTCGGATGAAACAGACCTTGTAATTGGTGCAGATAGAGGATATTTGACACTTGTAAAAAATAAAATTAAGCCAAATGTAGTTATTGGTGATTTTGATTCTTATACGGGCGAGATTAAATGTGAAAATATTATAAAGTATCCTGTTAAAAAGGATTTTACCGACAGTGCTTTAGCCATTGAGCATGCAATTTCGAAAGGATATAAAAAGATTGTCATTTATGGTGCCATCGGTGGCTCTTTTGATCATACCTTAGCCAATATTGCTTTACTTGCTGATTATACAAAAAAAGGAATAGATATTGCATTTGTAGATGGTAATAATATTATATTTGCGGTGTATAACGGAAAGGCCGCCTTTACCGAGGAAGCAAAGGGAAGAATTTCTGTCTTTTCTTATTCTGATATTTCATTAGGCGTTACCGAAAAAGGACTTTTGTATGAGATAAACAATGTAATGCTAAAAAATACTGTTCCTTTGGGCGTAAGCAATGAGTTTATTGATAAAAATGCAGAGATTAGTGTTGAAAATGGAGTGCTTATTATTTACACCGCAAAAGAAAATTACGAAAAACACTTGACAAGAGTGTAATTTGGTGCTATTATATTGCCATACCACACAATTAAATATTCAGGGGTGCTGCAAGGCTGAGATGGATATTTCCAAACCCTTTAACCTGATACGGATAATGCCGGCGTAGGAAGATATATTTGAGTAATTCAACCATTAGATACTTTTTACCACACGGATATTTTCTGTGTGGTAAATTTTTATCTAAAGGAGATTTTATGAAAAACAAATCATCAAAACAAATTGTTGCAATGATTGAATGCAGTATGATGATTGCTTTGTCAACAGTATTCAGCTTACTAAAGATTGTTGATATGCCATACGGTGGCTCTGTTACAATAGCATCTATGCTTCCAATTGTTATTGCAGCATACAGACACGGTTTCTTGTGGGGGTTAGGTACAGCATTAACAAATTCTGTAATTCAACTGTTATTGGGAG
>JAFQAM010000268.1 GCA_017416885.1 Clostridia bacterium
GGTGGTTAAATCAAAGTCAAAAAAGAAGCTCACATCAGGATTTATAGGCTTTACTATTGCGCCAAGAATCAATGCTGCGGGTAGAATTAGTTCTGCTTCAAGTGCTGTTGAGCTATTTTTAGCTAAAAATGAAGCAATAGCAGAAAAATATGCTCAAGAGCTTTGCGAAATTAACAGAGAAAGACAATTTACCGAGAATAAAATTGCAGAAGAGGCATATGAGATTATAGAAGAAAACGGCTATTTTATGAATAGTATGATTATTCTTGATAATGCAGAATGGCATCACGGCGTAATCGGTATTGTTTCATCAAGAGTTTCAGATAAATACGGTGTACCGTCTATTTTAATTTCCTTTGAAGGAAATGATGATCCTAATGATCCCGAAGCAATAGGTAAGGGTTCAGGCAGAAGCGTTACAGGTATGAATCTTGTTGATGCGTTATCCTCTTGCTCTGATTTACTTGAAAAATTTGGCGGTCACGAGTTAGCGGCTGGCTTAACTGTTAAAAGAAAAAATTTGAAAAAGTTAAAAGAACGCTTAGAGGAATATGCTAAGGAGTGCTTTAAGGATAGCGAGCCTGAAAGACTTTTAGAAATTGAAAGCGAGCTTTCAACATCACAGGTTACTTTACCATTAGCACAGGAATTAACTAAATTAGAGCCATATGGAGTATCAAATCCTGCACCTATTTTTGCTTTAAAGAATATGGTTATAGAGGATATTATTCCTGTTGGTGGAAACAGGCATTTAAGGCTCGTTCTTTCTAAGGACAATAAGCAATTTTCATCTATGCTATTTTCAGTTTCTCCTGAGGAATTTTGGCTAAATATATCTGACGAGGTAGATGTTGCATTCAATCTTGAAACAAACGAATATGCAGGAAATGTTTCATTGCAAATAAGCATTAAGGATATCTGCGTAAGCGAAAGATCAAGACTGTTACAAGAGCAAAATGAGCAAATGTATCTTGACGCAAAGGAAGGCAAAAGCCAATTAGGAGCAGAAAATATCATCCCTGAAAGAGATGAATTTGCCGTAGTTTATAATTATCTCTTAGGATGTGCAAGATGCGGTCAGGATTGCTATTCATTTAATAGACTTTTATCCGATATAACTCGTTCAGGAAAAGGCGGAAAGCTTAACTATGTTAAAATTAAAATGATCATAAAGGTTTTCAGAGAATTGAATATAATATCTATCAACGAAATTGACCATATTAATTTTAGCTTCAAGTTCTCATTTACTAAAAATAAAACAAGTCTTGATAAATCTAATATACTAAAAAAGCTAAAGAGTATGTATCAATCAAAAAAATAAGGAGGAGAGATATGTCAAACGAAAGCTATACTGAAATTTCTAATTTACTTGAAATTATATCCAAAAATGGCAGAACCTACGATTTAGAAAAAATCAAGTTTGCTTTTTCTTACGCTAAGGAAATGCACGAAGGACAAATGCGCCTTAGCGGTGAACCGTACATTTCTCATCCAATTTCTGTTGCAGAAATTGTTGCTCAGCTTGGCTTGGATACTGACTCTATTTGTGCGGCGTTTCTTCACGATACAGTGGAGGATTGCCCCGATAAAACCAATCTTGATGAAATCACAAGGCTTTTTGGCTGTGATGTTGCATTATTAGTTGACGGTGTAACAAAAATCAAGTCAATTAATATTGAGGATAAGGAAGAGGAGCATATTGAAAATGTTCGTAGAATGCTTCTTGCGATGTCCAAGGATATTCGAGTAATATTTATTAAGTTATGTGACAGAGTGCACAATATGCGTACTCTTTATGTAAAGAAGGATGCTAAAAGAAGAGCGACAGCACTTGAAACAATGCATATCTATGCGCCTCTTGCTCACCGTCTTGGTATGCAAAAGATTAAGCAAGAGCTCGAAAACTACGCTTTGCAATATCTTGATCCGATCGGCTATGATGAGGTTAAAAAGCATATTGAAGGAAAATACGGCGAAAATGTTAGCTTCATTGAAAATTTAAAAGCTTTTGTTACCGAAAAATTAGAGAGCTTAAATATCGACTTTAAATTAAAGGGAAGAGTTAAAACCGTATATAGCGTATATCGCAAGATGTACAATCAAAGCAAATCCTTTGATGAAATATACGACTTTTATGCACTGCGTATAATTGTTGATAGTGAGCTTGAATGTTATACCGTCCTTGGCTTGATACACGAAATGTTTAAATCAATGCCGGGTAGATTCAAGGACTATATTTCCACACCAAAGCCTAACATGTATCAGTCCCTTCACACCACCGTTATCGGTAGAGAAGGTATTCCGTTTGAGGTACAAATCAGAACTAAGGAAATGCACCAAATTGCTGAATACGGTATTGCTGCCCACTGGAAGTATAAGAGCGGTGAAAAATCATCTGCTGACATTGATAAAAAGCTTGGTTGGATTTCTAAGCTTATTGATACTGAAAGTGATGTAATAGACCACGAGGACTTTTTACACGCATTCAAAATCGATATTTTCCACGATGAAACATTTGTATTTACTCCAAAGGGCGATGTTGTGGCACTACCATTAGGTGCAACTTTAATTGACTTTGCATATACCATTCACACAGGCGTTGGAAATAAAATGGTAGGTGCAAAGATTAACGGTAGAATTGCACCGATTGACTCAGTTCCTAAAAACGGTGATATTGTTGAGGTTATTACCTCAAATGCATCAAAGGGACCGAGCAGAGATTGGCTTAACATTGTAAAAACAAGTGAAGCCCGTAATAAAATCAGACAATGGTTCAAGAAGGAAAAGAGAGCCGAAAATATTCTTGTTGGTAAATCAGTTATTGATAAGGAATTTGCGCGAATTAGAGCCAATGTTACTGAGGATGAAAAGGCTGAAATCGTTGCGCTCATAGGCAAGCGCTTCGGTATGAACGAGGCTGACGACCTATATAACGCAATTGGATACGGCGGTGTTCCTGTATCAAAGGTTGAGCCTAAAATTAAAACAGAGTACGAAAAGCTTTATGCTGAAAAACACAAGGATGATGCTCCTGTTGTTATTGAGCCAACTGTCAATAATCTCAATAGAAAGCGTAAATCAACAGGCGGTGTTATTATTGACGGCGAGGATGGATGCGCGGTTAAATTTGCAAGATGCTGTAATCCACTGCCAGGCGAAAGCATTATCGGCTTTATAACTAAGGGCTACGGTATTTCAATTCATAAATCTGACTGCCCTAATATAAGAAATGCATATACTCATGAGGAAAATGCAAACAGATTTGTAAAGGCTGAATGGGATATTCCTACTAATAGCTCATACAAATCCTCATATGATTCTGCAATTCAGATTCTTGTTAATAATAGAATGTCACTTCTTGCGGAAATCACTGCGGCGCTTTCTGAAATGAAGGTTGATATTGTATCAATTAGTACAAAAAATATTGAAGACACAACTCTTATGAATATGACTATTTCTTGCAAGGATATCGGACATTTTAATGCTATTCTTTCAAGAATAAGAAATATCAAGGATGTTATAAGAGTAACAAGAGTTGTAAGCTCCTCAAAATAATTTATGAAAGGAATTATATAAGGTGAAGCTCACATTAAATGGAAAAATTAATAGAACATATGTGCAATCACTTTGTATGATGTTCTTTCACGGCGAAAAGTTCCCGGAAAATGAGGAAAATCCAGCTAAATTTTTGACTGTTAACACCTATGATACCGAAGAAGGAATTGAATGTGAATGTACTTTAGAGGCATTCGGCAAAAAAGCTAAAGCTAACGGTTTTGCAAAATTTATTGAAGGTGAAAAGTACGAAAGAACTTCAAAATCTGCTGTTGGTATGGCTGTATATAATGCAGGTGTTGAGTTAACAGGCAAGGAGATTCCTTGGGGAATTTTAACAGGAATAAGACCGTCTAAGGTGGCTTATGAGCAAATTTGCAGATATGGAGAGGCTGAGGCAAAAGTAAATCTAAAGGAAAGATATTTTCTAAGTGAAAATAAAGCCGATTTAGCAATCCAGGTTGCTAAAAATGAGGGCGAAATTTTAAAGCTAAGTGACAATAGTAATTGTAGTCTTTATATTTCAATACCGTTTTGCCCGTCAAGGTGTAATTATTGCTCATTTATTTCATATGCTACACCTAAGCTATTTGAACTTGTTCCTGCGTACATAGACAAGCTTACAAGTGAAATTGCAAGCACACTAAAAAGCATTAAGGAGCAACGCTTAAAGCTTCTTACAGTATATATCGGTGGCGGCACACCTACTGTTTTAAACGAAAATCAGCTTGAGGCAGTTTTAAAAGCCGTTTATGATAATACTGATGTTAATGAGCTTTTAGAGTTTACATTAGAGGGCGGGCGACCTGATACGATTACTGAAGGTAAGCTTTCAATTGCTAAAAGATACGGTGTAAATAGAATAAGTGTAAATCCACAAACGCTAAATGATGATGTTTTAAAATTTATAGGAAGACGCCACACGGTTAGCGATTTTCTTGAGGCTTACGAAAGAGTTAGAAAAAGCGAAATTAAATTTGTAAACACAGATTTAATTGCAGGACTTGAAAATGATAGCTTTGATAGTTTCAAAGCAACTGTTGACAGAATAATATCACTACATCCCGATAATATAACTGTCCACTCATTTTCTGTTAAAAAATCCGCTCAAATTTTACGAGACAATGAGGATATATATAATAAAAGCGATGATTATGCTATAAAAAGCGTTGACTATGCTTATAAAACGCTTATCGCAAACGGATATGAGCCATATTATATGTATCGACAAAAGAATACAGTTTGCGACCTTGAAAATGTTGGATATGCTAAAAAAGGCACATTTGGCATATACAATGTTCTTATGATGTCCGACTGTCATACGGTTTACGGTGTAGGCGCAGGCTCTACTACTAAAATCGTAAAAAATATTGATGGAAAATTAGAAATTAATAGAATATTTTCCAAAAAATATCCATATGAATATTTGCAGGATGAATAAAATCTTGCGGAAGGAGGCATAGGTGAAAAGCATTAATATTACTTTTAAGAACGAACAGGAAAAAATTAATTTCGTAAATGAGTGCGAAAAGGACTTTGAGCAACGGTTGGACGAAGTCAGTAAAAGGGCTATTAGCAGCGGTGTAAGCATCTTACTTTTATCCGGACCTACCTGTGCCGGAAAAACAACAACTGCCAATAAAATTATTCATGATTATCTTGAGGCAGGTAAAACTGTTACAACTATTTCTATTGATGATTTCTTTCAAGAAAGAAATGATGATAGAAAAGTGGATGAAAATGAAAAATTGGACTACGATTCTGTTGATGTGCTTGATTTACCTCTTTTAGCGGAGTGCATAAGCCATATAAAAGCAGGAAACACGATAAGAGTACCGATTTTCGATTTTGTATCTCAAAAGAGAAGCGGATACAGAGAGCACACAATCATGTCTGACGAAATTATTATTTTTGAAGGCATACAGGCAGTTTATCCTGAGATCACATCTCTTTTTGAAACCGGCTATAAAGGCATTTTTATTGATGTTAATGAAGATGTATGCATAAATGGTGTATGTTTTACAAAAAATGAAATTAGATTGATTCGCCGTATTGTGAGGGATGAAAAATTCAGAGGAGCAACACCTGAATTCACATTCTATCTTTGGGAATCAGTAAGAGATAATGAAGAAAAGAACATTTTTCCTAATAAGGATATTTGTGAAATTCAAATTGATTCTTTTATGTGCTATGAGCTATTTTTAATGAAAAGCTACTTAGTTAATGTTCTTTCGGATTTTGATAAAAACAGCAAATACTACGATAAAGCAATGGCTCTTCTTGAAAAGGTAAAGAGCTTTGATGAAATTAAATACGACTATATACCGAAGGGATCACTTTATACTGAATTTTTAGGTAAAAAATAATGTGAGGAAGCGTTTTGGATATAAACAAGAAAAAAGCATCACCAAAAAGTGCCATTGGAATGTTTTTTTCAGGAGTGTTCGTTTTAACCTTAGCAAACATTCTTGTCAAAGCAGTTGGACTTATATCAAAAATTGTTTTAAACCGTGTGGTTGGAAGCGTTGGGGCTGGATATTACAGCTCTGCATATGAAATTTATGCATATTTATATGTGATTTCAACATCAGGTTTACCCGTCGCACTATCAATTATGGTTTCTAAAAGTCGCGCACGGGGACGAATAAAGGAAGCTAAAAAAATATTTGATATCGCTTTTATTGTGCTTCTTGTCATTGGAACTGTTTTTTCTCTTGCTATGATTGTTTTTTCAGACAAAATAGCGACAGTAATCGGGGCGAGCGACACAAGGCTTTGTATCATTATGGTAGCGCCTACAATGCTGTTTATTTGCTTATCAAGCTGTATGCGCGGATATTTCCAAGGCTATCAATTAATGATGCCTACTGCCATATCGCAGCTTATTGAGGCATTAATTAAGGTTGGCTTGGGCGTTTTACTCGCTTTATGGGCAAAAAGCAAAGGATATAATGATTATGTTGTAGCCGCATATACAATTTTGGGCGTGACAATTGGCGTTTTGCTTGGAATGATATATTTATATATTAAAAAACTTGTTTTTAAGGAAAATGATTTTATACCGCAGAATTTAGAAATTGATAACGAGAAAAAGAGCAGAAAGCAAATTTTTAAGGAGTTGTTTTCTATTGCAATTCCCATTACGCTCAGCTCATCTGTATTATCGCTGACTACAATAATTGATACCGTTATGGTGCAAAACAGGTTGCTTGCATACGGAATGAACGAGCTTTCGGTTAGGATATATTACGGGGATTACACATCTCTTGTTATTTCTATGTTTAATTTGCCTACAATCCTGTTTTATCCCATTGCTAATGCTTTAGTTCCGCTTATTTCTTTGGCGCACGGTGAAAACAATAAGAAAAAGAGCAGAGAAATCAGAGATTTAAGCTTACGGATAATAAATATTATAGCTATACCATGTGCCGTTGGCTTGGGCGTGTTTTCTTATCCTATACTGAATTTATTGATGTTCAAGGAAGACTCGGTTTCAAGAGCAGCACCATGGCTATCAATAGCAGCAATTTCTGTTATGTTTTTAGGAATTATTTCAGTAACAAATGCTTTTTTAAATACCGCAGGAAAGCAAAAGCTACCGATTATTTCTATGATTGTAGGCGCTTTTGCCAAATTAGTGTCTAATTATTTTTTGCTTGGTAAAATTGGCATTTTGGGCGCGCCAATCAGTACTGTAATTTGCTATCTGTTTGCTTCATCATTAAATATATACTTTACCGTGAAGCATTTTGGCAAGCTTCCAAGCTTGAAAAGGTCATTTGCCTTGCCAATGCTGTCCTCTATTATCTCAATTGGATTATCTGCGGTTATATATATTGGCATGTTATCTGTTTTGCCGCAAAAGCTATCAACTTTAATTGCAATATTATTATCCGTTATATTTTATGTTGTTGTGTCGTTTAAGTTAAAATCAATAACAATTGATGATATTGCTATGCTACCGAATAGTGAAAAGCTAATAAAAGTGCTATCAAAATCCAAATTTTTCAAAAAATTAGTACAAAATAGATAAAAAAACTAATTTTTTAATAATTTTTTTGTAAAATATTCAACAAAGACTTGAAAAAATTAAAAATAGATGTTATAATATAATCACATAAACCGAATGTATTCGGGATAAGTAAATTTAAAAATTAAGGAGAACAAAGCCAATGAACAAGTCAGAACTTATTGAAGTAGTAGCTAACGAAACAGATCTCAAGAAGAAGGATGCAGAAGCAGCAGTTAATGCAGTTTTAGCAGCATTTGAGAAAGCACTCGTTGAAGGTGATAAAATTCAACTTATCGGATTCGGTACATTCGATGTTAAAGAAAAAGCTGCAAGAGAAGGTCGTAACCCGGCAACAGGCGAAACAATTCAAATTGAAGCTTCAAAGCAGGTTAGATTTACAGCAGGAAAAACTCTTAAGAACAAGATTAACGCGTAAATACTTGCAGACCTGCGTATCAGTAGATACGCAGGTCTTGTTTTGTAGGGAGTAATATGAGAATAGATAAATTTTTAAAGGTTTCAAGAATTATTAAACGGCGCACCGTTGCAAATGAAGCGTGCGATGCATCACATGTAAGTGTTAACGGTAGACCTGTAAAGGCATCGTATGATGTTAAAGAGGGGGACATAATATCAATTACCTTTGGAGAGAAAACACTTAAGGTAAGAGTGCTTGATGTTCGTGATGTAATCAGAAAAAATGATGCTTCAAGCTTATATGAGGTAGTGACCGAGTAATATTTTCGGTCACTTTTTCATATCCTTATTATACAAGTATTATAAGGGAGCTTTATATTGTGGATAATCTTAAAGAAATAAAACATGATGTTGTAATAAAATCTCGAAAAAGGCTTGAAATGTCAGGAATTAACGATGTTATAAGCTACGATGATAGCGAAATAGCAGTACAAACTGATAACACAAGCTTATCAATTGAAGGAGAAGGATTAAAAATAGAAAGATTTGATTCTGAGAAGGGAGAATTGCTTGTTAACGGCTTGATTAACGGCATTTTCTATTTTGGCAAGGAAGTAAAAAAGAAGAAAGCACTTTTTAAATAGATATAAATGGAAATATCCATAAAATATCAACTTTTAACATCATTGTTTTCGATAATTATAGGAATGTATATTTGCTCAATTTATGATTGCTTTAAAATAATTAGAAATTTTATAAACGGCGAGATCTCACATAAGCTTAAAAACAATGTTTTAAAGCTTAAGCTTCCGTTAATTAATTTAAAATTTAAAGAAAAAAGCTTAAATAGATTTCAAAAAGCAATATATATTGTTTTTGATTTACTATTTTTTATATGTATTACTCCAATTATGCTTATTTTTGTCCATGATTTTTCTAACGGTATAGTCAGATGGTATATAATTATTGGTGCAACTTTTGGATTTGTGTTGCATTACTTTACAATCAGCAGATTTATTGTTGTTATTTATGAATGCATTGCCATATTTATAAAAATTCTGATATCATATTTATTTTTCTTTATTAAGCTACCGATATCAAAGTTAATAATTATATCAAAAAATAAAATAATTGCATATAAAATGAAGAAAAAAGCGAAAGTTAAAGGAATTAAAGAAAAGAAGCAAGTTGATAATAATCAAGTAAGCAAAGTAATTTTATTATGCTTAGGAAAAAATAATCACCGTCTATGATACCATAAACGGTGATTTCTTTACGGATTTTTCATGAACAAACAAAATTCATGATACCGCAGCAACAGATAATTTTATTTACAAGAATTACCTGAGCAGTTACGACTTAGAACAAAGGATTCACAGTCCACACACTGAGAAACAGTGGGATTACATTCATGAGTACCGATACTAACAGTATCTAAAACACAATAGTTTGTGTCCTTAGCATGGTTAGCGCATGAAACAACAGTACACTTAATACAATGGTTTGGTTGCTTATTCATAAAACACTCCGAAAAAAATATTTGAAATCTTTCGATTTCATAATATATAATAACCAAAAAAATTTAATATTATTCAAAAATAATGTTGATTATTTTAAAAAATCGTGATATAATAATTCTCGTCAATCTGGGTATAGCGCAGATGGTAGCGCGCTACCTTGGGGTGGTAGAGGCCGTGGGTTCAAATCCCGCTACTCAGACCAAATAAGCACTGCTTTTACGATACCGTTTCGTATCATAATCGCAGTGCTTATTTTTTATTCAAAAGACTTGATTTATAAGGCTTTTTTTGCTTTCGGGTACAAGATAAGTGTCCGTATCAAAATTGTCAATTTTCTTTCTACTGAGTTTTTTTGGGGACTTAAACTATAAAATGTCATATTCAAATACTGATTCTGACACTTAACCAAAGATAAGTGTCAGAATATGCAACCAGAACTATTGACACAATCCACAAAAAGTGATATAATTATTACGGACTCTATAAGAGTCACTTTATAATGCCCATCCTTGATGGTGCGTGCCCGTTATGGCACAGGTGTTTTTTTGAAATCGAATATTAGATCTTATGAGGTACGAACAAAGCCGCCTCCACTTCTTTTCATTTTATTGAAGTTTTCGGAGAATGGTTTTCGCTTTGGATCGGGGGTGTTTCCCCACAATATTTCCAAAGCATTGTAGCCTCATTTTTTGTTTTTCAGAAATAATATTAATTTAAACACAGGTGACTGCATATGGCAAAAGAAATTGAAATAAAAATCGAACCAAATGAGCATTGCTTCGTTAACGAATACGATTCCACAATATATAATAGCTGTTATCTTCACATATATTTTCCAGAAGAAGATATACTCTGCACCTGCGGAGCTAATGACAAAGTCATTATAGGAATCTTAGAAACACTCGAAGATTACTTTCACGGAAGAATCGACTCTGACATTGATATATACCTTGCCGCACCCTGGAACATGGGAAAAGGTATTATTAAACCGTATGCGTTTGAAATTGATGGTTTAAGGTGCTTATGGACCTTCAAATTTGAAACGCCACGCCAACTTTCCGACGGAAGGTACATTGATGCAATCGATTTAAGCCATGACCAACTGCTTTCTATGTATGATCAACTTACCGCACAGTTCAATTCATTCGATTGGAGGAAAATCGGGAAAATACCGTTATATAGGTTTTCAACTTCCAACAAAGACTTTGAATGGTGCTATTACGCAAGCACTCTGCAACGTGACATTGAAAAACTGGCTGTCGGACAAGAAATCAAAGCCATATATGTAAGTGCTGCAAATTATCTTGATCCTTTACACGAACGCGAAAATTATGTAAATTACCTTGATATATGCTCTCAAATAATTATGGTGCTCAACGATGAAATAATTGAACTATGGATCTATGGACACGGGCTGTTTTCTTGGAGACACTTTTCTATTAATGAGGTAAACATTGAGGGGCCAATAACGGATTATATCAGAAATAGCAACAAGGATTTTTGTGACATAGGAAACGTACATACAATGTTTAAATTGGAGTACAAGGGCAGTACGATTATTAGTGTCTCTGTAGATGATACTGAATACCTCCCGTGGTCATTTACAACATTTGACGAGTCCAAGGTCGGAGATCCTATTGAAATTCCTGAACAAATAAACTTCAGTTTAGAAAATGGAAACTGCCTTTCCTTTAGAGGCCTTGATGCTGATTTTTCCATCACAATAAAAAAATCCGAAGAATAAAACGATAATCAACCTACGCGATAACTTAATGATTATCGGTAATTCTGCGCAAAAAAGATAAGTGTCACCGTCCGCACCGCTTTTTGCACCGCATTATCGGTTGTATCCATACTCAAAACGCATTTTTGCTTAACTGCAGAAATGCGTTTTTATAATGCTTATAATAGATTAAGAAAAAATAAAATGTAAACCTATGCTAAACAGCTAATAGATATTTAATAAAGGTATAATTTATGAATAATTTTAAATTAAATGAAATTGAAAGTGTCATTAAATCTACGCCGGATGATGCATTTACAAAGGAGCTTTCTTCAGTGATATTTTCATTAGGCAGAGATGCAGAAAACGAAGAAGAGTTTGATTATGCTTTATCTATGTTGTTTTTGATATTCAATAGAGATAACGAAAGCGTAAAGGCCGAAGTTATTCAAGCATTTTCTTTAATTTCTATTCTAAAGAAGGAAATAAAGAAATTAGATGTAAAAATTATAGAACCGCTTGTTCATATTGCGTGGAACAATGCTAAATCAGATAAAAATAAAGCAAAATTAAATATTCCGTTGAGGATATAAATTTAAACTTGAATTCAAATATTAATTTAATATAAATAACCGCCGAGAGAGATAAAAGATTACTCTCGGCGGCTATTTTATGTTTTAGAAAGAATTATAGTTGACAAAGATTTTTTCTGTTCCTCTGTTGGTGGAGTCAGTTTGCCATTATTTAGTAGAGTGACAATGCAATAAAGCAAAAAGCTTCCATCAGCATGAAAGATATACTGCAATTCATATGCTTTTACCTTGCGAAGATGCTTAGGTACGGATTTAAGAACCGCATCAACATATGGCGCTTTGATAGTGTTAAACTTATCATAATATTTTTCTTTGATTTTATTACCGATTGCAATAAGCCTTTGCTGGATTTCTTTGTTTTTCAAAATTACAATTTGCCAAGCTGTCTTGAATACGCCGTCATAATCGCCCCAAGTTTTTATGTAGCCGTGCTCGGAAAGATAGGCATAATCCTCTTTAGAAAGAAGATATTCTTCCTCGTGCTTGTACAATGAAAGAATACGCCTTGACACTTCATCACCGTGTTGACTTACTTCAATGCGTCTGCCTGACCATTCAGTATCAACCCTCCAAAGCATATAATTCTCACTTTCATTATAAAAAGGTCCGCACCAATCTTTCATAAAAATATAATCGTCAGGTAAATTCAAATTTTTTGATGTAACAGATGCATAAGCAATATTATGAGCCCCGTCGGGACGAATAGTAGCTACATCCTCAAAAGAAATTGCTTTATCAATAAGCTTTTCTCCCGACATGGCTGCAATATACGGTATTAATGACCACAAAAGGAAGTTTTTATCTCTTAATGGCTTTTCTTGTGTAGAATTTGGAAGCATTTGATTGCAGAAAATATTTTCATCATCTAAAATATCACTGTTTATAAGCTCATCATAAAGCTCATTTGCAAACAAATCTGCCGCTTTTTTGTATATTGCATCCTTCATAGTTAAAAGCTCTGATGTTGGTTCACTAATGATAAAATTAGCTATATATTTTTCATTGACTTGCTTTAGAAATCCGTATTCTTCTAAAAAGTCAACCTCAGTTTCTACATATACAGGAGAAACACCAAGGGCGTCTGCAATATCATTTATTGTTTTAGCTTCATTGCGTACACAATAGCAGATATTTTGTGAAAGAGCAGAACGGAAAAATTCCTCGGTAGATTTAGTTCCGATAGATCCGCTAATTCCTATTGATGAAAATTTTATTGGATTAAATTTTAGCTCGCTTGTTTTCCTCATAGTATCCATACCTCGTTTTAAATCTTTTTTGGCTTCAAACAAGTGCCATTTGACTGTGCCAAGAGGAATATTCAAATCCTTTGCTATATCAGCTTGTTTGCGATTTTCAAAATAATATGCAATCACAATCTTGCGTTGGAGTTTTGAAAGATGCGCTATCTCGCTCTGTAGCCTACGGATAGTAACGGCATTGTCATTGTCATCAAAGATTGAATCAGGATCGGCAATTATATCCGCAACCTCATCAATTGACATTCCTACAATGCTTTTTGCAGTATCACGATAATAATTACTGAGTGTATTGTGCGCAATCGTCCAAACAAACTTATTAACATCACCAATATCATCTTTGTATAAAAGAGCGCGGAAGGATTTTAATGCAATTTCTTGTGCTAAATCTTCTGCATCGTGAGCGTTTTTGCATCGTTTCAAAGTAAAGCCGAATATAGGTTTAAGATATTCGGTTATGATTTTTTCTGCATCTTGTCTGTTCACTTGTTTGTACCTCGTTGAAAGCTTTCATACATATAGACACGGATTATTTTAAAAGGTTGGAGTTTTTTTAAAATTATATCATAAAAAAGTAAAATAGTCCACATAATTCAGTTGTATAAAAAGTTGGCGCTACAAAAAGCAGAGAATGCCAATGCACTCTCTGCTTAAATTTTGTAGTAGTA
>JAFQAM010000269.1 GCA_017416885.1 Clostridia bacterium
GTCTGCGCCAAAGCTCGAAAAAATTCTCTACGGATTTATTCGCTCTGAGATGCGAGCAGTTTCAAATGAGAAAACAGGTTGGATTACAAGGCGAAAAAGTGCAGGCAATTAAAGAATTGTCAAGCTTTTTCAACACAGTAAATCAAGCTGTTTTCCATTTCAAACCAAACGGGTTCGATTCCCGTAAGGCTACAATGTAGCAGAAAAAACACGGTAAATTTACTTGCTTTTAGCTATTACATTATTTTAAATACTAAAAACACTTATGGCGCAAAATGCATCATAAGTGTTTTGTTTTTTAGATTATTGATTTTTAAGGTATTTCAAGATCTCGGTGGGGGAGTGGCCTGTAATTTTTTTGAACACCTTGGAAAAATATGAGTAGTCGCTATATCCGCAGGCGGTTGATATTTCCGACATATTCATATTTCCCTTTTGAATAAGCTCGCAGGCGTACTGTATTCTCAGCTTGTTGAGATAGCTTATAAAGCCGATTTGCATATTCTTTTTGAAAAGTGAGGAAAGATATTTTTCGGTATATGAAAATACATTTGCAAGCCTGCCAAGTGAAATATCGCTTTCTCTGTAATGGTAGTCCACATAATCCACTATGCTTTGGAAAATGCCGCTTGAATTTTTCTGCTCGTCTGTTTCAAACTCGTTTTCTCCGTTATCAAAAAATGATAGAGCATAATAGAGAATCGCTTCTGCAAGCAGGCTTGAATTAAATGGCGTTATTCTGCGAATGGCATTTTCAAACATTGTGCAAAGAAAGTCAAAATCGGAATAATAGGGATTTTCGGGAGTTATATTACATTTTGGCAGTCGGGAAATAGCGCCGCTTCCCATAAAGCTGATATAAATATATTCAAATTCATCATCTGCATCTAAACAGTAAGGATATGCAGGAAATGCAAAAAAAGCATCTCCTCTTTTTAAGGAATATTCCTTATTTCCCATACGCAAGGTGGCTTTTCCCTTGGTAACTATATGAAAAACATATATTGGATGCAAAAACGGTTGCTTTAAGGTCAGACATTCGGTTTCATATACAAAGCGCACAGCCTGTATTGTTGAATCCTCATTCTTAGCCGACATAAAGCGACATATACTTTTGCTCATAGATGTTACCCCCTTGCTTTTTTTATTTCATTATAGCTTTTTAAAATAATGCTTGTCAAGGAAAAATCCTTATTTTCAGGATTTTATTCATAATAAACACGAAAATTTGCATTTACATATTAGTGGCTTTTTGCTAAAATGACAGTATAGAGTATTTCTGAATTAAGAGGTATAAGTATGAAAAATAGAGTAATAAAATTAGGCGTTGTAGGTCTTAAAAGAGGGGCTTATGTGGCTTGGACAGTAATAGGCGATGACAATGTGGTTATCCGCGCCATTGCCGACAGTGACAAGAAAGTCCTTGAAGATTGCAAAAAGGACTACGAGAAAAACGGAGTTAAGGATTTACTTTGCTTTGATAGCATAGAGGAGCTTTTAAAAAGCGATATAGACGCGGTATATATTGCAACAGACAAGCCTCTACATACAAAGCATACCTTAATGGCGCTTGAAGCGGGCAAGCATGTATTAAGCGAAATACCCGTAATAGAAACGGTAGAGGAAGCAAAAATTCTTTATAATGCGGTAAAATCACATCCCGAGCTAAAATATATGGTGGGAGAAAATTGCTTTTATTGGGAGTTTATTCAGGCGTGGAAAAGAATGCGCGAGGACGGAAAATTCGGCGATATTCTTTATGCGGAATCCGAATATTTGCACGCAACCAATCCCGACGATATTAAGCCATACGAACAGGAAAATCACTGGCGAAAATATAATAATGCAATAACCTACCTAACACACAATTTAGGACCGCTTCTTTATATAATGGACGACTATACCG
The DNA here is from genome assembly GCA_017416885.1 of Clostridia bacterium. GTDB lineage: Bacteria > Bacillota > Clostridia > Oscillospirales > CAG-272 > RGIG2000. The sequence goes on from JAFQAM010000269.1 coordinate 1,907, forward strand.
TCAGCGTTTCCTGTATGACACCAAGCTCCGCAAAATATAATCAGTACAGCGAGGGTGACGAAAACGGTATAGCAATCTTTAAAACGGCAAAAGGTGCCGTTATTCGCATATTTATCGGCTTTGGTATGTATGTTGGCTATGACCACAATTTTGCATTGTACGGAACTCGTGGCTCTATTCTTACAGATAAAACCAAGCCACTTGAGGAAGCCACCTCATTTGCCAAGCTTCACGAAATACCAGATACCTTTGAAAAGTATTTTGAAATCCCTGTTAAATTATCAAATACAGGCGATATTTACGGACACGGTGGAGTGGATGCAAAAATGATACGCGACTTTATAAAATGTATAATTAACGACACAGAGCCGCCTGTTAATGTGGAAATGGGAATAAAAATCTCGCTTCCGGGTATAATAGCCAACGAGTCCGCAAAGCGTGGCGGAGAGCTTATGAAAATACCCGAAATCGAAGAGTTACTGAAATGATAGTTGCGCAGTAAGTGTAAAACTGTAATTTTAAGGAAATTGTACATATAAAACACGAAAATTTACATTCAAAAAACTAACGACTTTTGTTAAAATTAATTTGGGGAGATATAACTCTCTCTAATATTGCCCAAATATTTATAAGGAGAAAGAAAATGAAAAAGAAATTATTTATTTCATTATTAATCGTTACGGTGTTTGTTTTCTTGTTTGCGCTTAGTGTAAATGCAGAGGTTACCGTATATGATGACGCACCTGCAAAGACAAATCTTGAGGTCAGAACCGATGACCTTGTAGTGTTTCAGGATGGTTTTTGCTGTCCTTCTGCATACATATTTAAAGATGTGACAGAAACAGCAAACGGTTGGAAAGGGGGATCAACGCTTGATGATGTAATGGACTTTTCGTTCCTTAAAACAAAGGGAAAGTCATACGGATATTACGATATCGTAAGCATTGATTTACCTCAAGGTATGACTTATGTAGGTGGCTACGGTATTCAAGGCTCATCTAACATAAAGAAAATATCCTTCCCTGATACAATAACAGGATTTGGTATGGCAGTTTTAGCAGATTGTACATCTCTTGAGGAATGTGTATTTGAACACGATGAAAACGACAATCTTACTACACTTTGTCCCGAATTCTTTGACAATTGCCCAAATTTAAAATCAATAAGCTTACCTGATTGCATTACAACATTTGGTTGGAATCAACATAATTTAGACGGTGCATATTTCAGAGGCTGCACCAGCTTAGGCGCAATTCACCTACCAAAGAATTTACAAGTTATGTATGGGCAAACAGATGGCAAGTCTGTTTTCGGCAATTTACCAAATGCATATTTTGTAAACGAGCCATTTACATACGATAATATTCCTCAAAAGCCTGATGTATATTATTTTCCAAGCGGTCTTACAACCGTTTCGGGAACAGTATTTAGAGGATGTAAGAATCTTAACAACATATTAGTGTTTGGTCAAAGCACCACATCTATCACTCGCGGTTGGGAATTTGAAGAAGCAGCGGCAGGCGATGGAGCAAGACCAACTGTTGTATTCCTTGGCGATATGACAAGCGTAAATGTAAACGGATGGAATGTTAATGCGGTTTATTTTGCAAACGAAAATGACATTAATGCATCAACAGCAGGTGTTAGCGGAAGTGCAACGATTTATTACTGCAATGCAGAGGGCAACACAAACCACTTAACAGAAACATCAGTTGATATGCCGGCTAGTTGTGAAGTTAATGCCGCAAAGGTAATATCTTGCTTCTGTGGTTATGAAACAAGGCAAGAGGTAGCAGGTACAGCATTATCACACGATTACGATTATGCAAACAGCAAGGCAACTCTTGTTTCTTTAACATATACAAGTTACACATCAAAAGGTAAAAAGGTAGTTGCTTGCGCAAATTGCGGAGTAAACGGAGAGTTTGAAGCATCTGCTTTATTTGTATGTCAAGGCTATTCAACCCCGTTAGACGGCAGAGGCGCTCTTGCAATCGGATATACTATCAATAACGAAGCTATCAAGGAATACGAAAAAACAACAAACAAAACCTTGAAATACGGCGTATTCGCAGTATTAAAGGATAAGCTTGGTACAAATGATATTTTCGATGAAAACGGCAACACAGCTCCAAACGCAGTAACCGCTGAGGTGTCAGGCGATAATTATGTAGCCGTTGAATTTAAAATCACAGGCTTTACAGACACATATAAGGACTTAAAGCTTGCTATGGGAGCATATGTTATCGCAACAGAAAATGAAGCAAGCGACGGCGAAGTTACTGAGAGCAAGCCTGAATATTCCTACCTGCAAGCAGGCGCGCTAAGCGAAAATGAAAAATATTCATTTGTTTCCTATAATGATGTTTTTTTGGCTAAGATTGCCGCGTAAGCTTGATACGGCTAACTGAATAATTTAATGGGATTTTGCTTTATGCAAAATCCCATTTTTTTCTTAATATATTAACAATATGTTAATTTGCTTCGAGGTGCTCAGACTTATATTGACAAAATTATATTATAGTGATATAATTTCGTTGTCATAAATATAAACGATTTATGAATAAATTAACAAATTGTTAACCACGAAAGAGAGAAATATGATATTATTAACTGTCACGCCTCATTTATTTGATCTTGGCCATATTCTGTATATTTCAATATCAGCGGTGTTGACCTGCGTTATTTTGATTTTAGCGCGTATGCTTATAAAATCTCAGAGCAGTAAAAATCTATTTCTGAGGCTATGGGCGATTTTTACTGTTGTAATTCATTACAGCGTAATATATGTTGATTTTCTGAGTAGCGGAAAGCTGCAAATCGGAGAAAATATGATATTTGCAATACACCCCTGCAATGTTTGTATGTGGCTTCTTTTAGCAGTATCGCTTATAAAAAAACAGGATACTGCGGTATTCAGAATTATTGCCGAGTTTGTATTCTGGGCGGGAACAATCTGCGGAATTATCGGCATTGTGCTGAACGAAAACTATGCAGCATTAGGGCTTGGTAATTACGAAGCGTTTAAGGGATTGTTAAGCCATTCCACAATGATAATCGGCTCGCTTTATATGTTAGTGGGCGGATATATCAGAATAAGAGTATTCAATGTAGTCAGCGTAATATCGGGGCTTATACTCTTTGTTGTAAACGGAACGTTCATAAACGGAATTTATAAGCTTTTTGACAGAGGCGAGCCAAATTCAATGTACCTGCAAAAGCCGCCCTTTCCCGATATGCCTTGGTTAAATACCGTTTTTATTGGAATTATAGCTGTATTTGTGTGCTTTATAATCACTTCTCTTTATGAGCAAATCGCTTTGAAAAGAGACGAAAGATGGTATGCAAGACTGCAAAAAATATATGAAGAAAAGTATAAGGAGAAAAAATGAGAGAATTATTTTTTAAGCTTTTTGAGCAATCCCATTTTGATACAGGCATAAAAATATCCGCTTTTTCAGTATCGCACATAGTTTATCTTGTACTTATAATAGGAGCAATAGTCGGCGGATACTTCCTTATCAGAAACAGCTCAATGGAAAAAAAGGAAAGCATAATGGGGCTTTTGGTAATTATGCTTACTGTTTCATACATATCCGATTTCTTTGTGCACGAGTTTGTTTACGGCACACCCACTGAGCCCGGCGGACTGAATATGGATAAGCTTCCGTTCCACATTTGCACTGTGCTTTGTCCCCTTGCTTGCTTTGCGCAGTTTAATAAAAAATTCAGATTTATGCGTGAGCCTACGGTAGTTCTTGCCGTTCTTGCGCCACTTATGTATTTATGTTATCCCGCAAGCATTGGAGATGGAGAGCCCTGGTGCTATCAGGCTGTGCAAACAATGTTTTTCCACGGCGTTTTACTTGCGTGGGGAGTTTTAAATATTGCTTTGAAGGTAACAGAGCTTGATATTAAAAGAGCTTGGAAATCAGGCGCGATGCTTGTATTCATTACAATCTGGGCAAAGCTTGGAAATGTTCTGTTAGAGCACAATTGGTTTTTCCTGGAGGAGGATGCATTTTACATCGGATTGGTTGAAAAGGGCGTAATTCCAAAATGGCTGCTGATGGTAATCAATCCTGCGGTATTTTTCTTAGCAGCGCTTGCGGTTTACGGAATTTATTATCTTGTTATAAAATATAAAAAGCCGCGTAAAGATGAGAACGCTTTACAAAAGAAGCAGACAAAAGCCGAGTCTGATTTAGTCCACGCGTAATTGCCTGTAAATTAATTAACAATAGCCGCCCTGTATAAGGATCGGCTGTTTTTATAAATTTGTCGCTTTATCGTTGACATTGATTTTTAAGTGTATTATAATAAAAGCAACAACTGAAGCGAGGTAAGAAAATGATAATTGAAAAACGCATTAAGGATTTTGAAAAATTAGGCTTTGGAATGTTTGTGCATTTCGGTCTTTACAGTGTACACGGTAAGGGCGAATGGGCATATAACTCAAATATTACGCCGAAGGATTACGAAAAGCTGTTCTGGAGATTTTGTCCCGATAAGGATTGGGCAAAAAATCTTGTTGCATCAGCTAAGAAGGCAGGCTGTAAATATATCACCATCACCACAAGACATCACGACGGATTTTCCCTTTACGATACCTGCGGCTTGAATGAATACGATGCTCCCCATTCATTGGCGGGCAGAGATCTTATCCGTGAGTTTGTTGACGAGTGTAACGCGCAAAGCATTGTTCCGTTTTTCTACCACACATTACTTGATTGGCACGAAAAAAGCTACAAAGAGAATTTCCCCGAATATCTTAAATATTTAAGAGCAAGCGTTGAGATTTTGTGCAAAAATTACGGCAAAATCGGCGGTCTTTGGTTTGACGGAATGTGGGATAAAAAGGAAGAGAATTGGGAGGAGGATGAGCTTTACTCCCTTATAAGAAAATATCAGCCCGATGCTATGATTATCAATAACACAGGGCTTTCCGCAAGAGGGGAGCTCGGACATATTGAGCTTGACTCCGTAACCTTTGAGCGCGGCCGTCCTCATCCGATCAACTTAGAGGACTCACCAAAATATATAGCAAGCGAAATGTGTCAGATTTTCGGCAACTATTGGGGATATGCAAAGAGAGATTTCAACTTCAAATCCTTAACCGAAATCATTGAGGATTTCTGCGCCTGCAAAAGATACGGAGCAAACTATCTTATTAATATCGGACCTATGGGCAACGGTCAGCTTCGTATGCTTGATAAGGCAATGCTTGAAACTCTGGGCGAATGGGTTGATATCTATTCCGAGGCTCTTTATCTACCGCGCCCGTCAAAAATCAAAATCGAAAACAAGGAAAAATCATTCCTTCTTACAGGAGAAAATTGCTATTATTTCTTTGCCTACGATAATGATATTTCAGCAGATATCAATGTAGAGCTTTCCAAGGGAAGCTCCGACCGTGACCACAAATTCAAGCTTGATAGCAAAATCAAATCTGTTAAGTGGCTTGATAATGGCGAAAATGTACCGTTTACACAGGACGGCGACGATGTGACAATAACGGTTTTTCCTCAAATATACGGCGAGCAAATGGTGGTAAAAATTGCAAAAATCGAGCTGTAAGAAATCAAACAGCTTAATAAAAAGGATGTCAATAGCAAAATAAGAACACTCAAATATATAAGCCATACGGGAAAATCTGTATGGCTTATTTGATTTTGCAATCATCTGCCAATGTGCTTAATGCTTGACTTTATAAAAATATTATGCTACAATATAAGTTGATAAAATAAACATATTATAAGGAGAAAAATATGAAAAAGAAAATTTTGTTAATGCTTGCTTTAGTATGCGCGCTTTCTTGCTTATTCATTTTATCTGCAAGCGCAAATGCTGTTGTAAGCGAGAAAAACATTGACGAAAACGGCGATGTGGTTGCAGATTTTTTAGGCAACTACACAATAGACAACAGCTCACAAAATATATCATCTATTGATATAAGCTACAAGACAGAGAGCGGAGCAACAAAGGAAGGAAAATTATACTTTGTTACAAATCTTTGGGGCAGCCATAGACAGCTCCACTCAACATATATTCCTGCGGACTTTGATATGAGTCAAATGGTATATATGCCCGATAAAATTGATATAAACGGTGACGGCAGCTATAGCTATAACGAACAGATTACAGGAACTCAGGGAGATAAAAACCTCTATTTGAAATATAGCTCATATAACGAGGGCGTATTCAGCAATACTGTTGATGTGAAGAAGCAATTAGTTAAATTAAGCTATTCAACATATCTTGAATATTTTGGACCTGCAGCATACGGTAAGGTGCCTCTTACAACCGTGACATATAACGGTAAAGAGGCTGTTGAGGGAACATTCTTTGTTTCACCGAGAGTAACTCAGTTCTATGGTGGAAATAACGGCTCCTCATTTGGCGGAAGCGCAAGCGGCAATATTAACGGCGAAACAGGAAAGTTTACAAGACTTGTTTTTGAGGAAAGAACAGGCTCTGTCGGCTTTGATCAATATTGCTTCTGCCGTAATGTTATTGAAGAGGTTGTATTCTTAAGAGGAACATACAATTTAAGAAATGATGCAATTGCATATCTTTGGAAAGAAGGAACAAACACCCCTTGCTTAAAGAGAGTGGTAGTTGAAAGCGGAGCTGTTTTAAATAGCACTATTTCATGGAATGTTGGTACATACGATGTTGTATTCATAGGCGATGAATCAAGCTATTCTGCGGCCGAGTTCAGCTCCTGCTTAGTAAATGCAACAGGAAATGTAGTGTTTGAAGAAATCTGCTATGTTTACGGACATACAGTAGAGAACGATAACGATTGTACAACCGCATTAGCTTGCGAGGATTGCGGCGAAGTATTGGAAAATGCATATGATAAGCACGATGAGAATGTAACAATCGAGTATAAAGACGGA
>JAFQAM010000270.1 GCA_017416885.1 Clostridia bacterium
CGTTGCTCTGTTTTTACTTGGTGGCTTAATGCAGCTATCTAAGCCTAAAAGAAAATCCTTCTATCAGAAGGAGGGCTTTGCATTAACGGCAATGGTATGGATTGTAATGACATTGTTTGGCGCTATTCCTTTTGTTATAAACGGTGATATTCCAAACTACATTGATGCTTGCTTTGAGATTATGTCGGGCTTTACTACAACGGGCGCAAGTATTATTTCGGATATTACTGTGATTTCATTTTCTTCTCTGTTTTGGAGAAGCTTTGCCCACTGGATTGGCGGTATGGGAATACTTGTTTTCGTGCTTATTTTTATTCCTGAAAGCAATGACGGCTCGTCGATGCATTTGCTTCGCGCAGAATCTCCCGGTCCGCAGGTTGGTAAAATTTCCTCTAAAATGAAGGTTACTGCAAGAATACTTTATCTTATTTATTTCTGCTTGACTGTTTTAGAGATTATAATACTTTCCTTTGATAAAAATATGGTTCCCGAAGCATATGCAAATGACAGATTTTTCTATTGCTTGCTTACAGCCTTCGGTTCAGCAGGTACAGGCGGATTCGGCTTTATTCCTAACAGTATGGAGCTATTCTCGCCGTTTTCACAATATGTTATTTCTATTTTCCTTATTCTTTTCGGTTGTAACTTTGGCTTATACTATTTGATTTTATTGGGAAAAATCAAGGATGTATTCAGAAGCGAGGAATTTAAAACATATTTAATAATCATAGCATCAAGCGTCTGCTTGATTTTTGCAAGCCTGGCTACCAGTCTTGAATCTCTTGGCTATTCCTTTGAGGAAGCGTTCAGGCATTCTCTGTTTCAGGTATCGTCAATTATCACAACCACAGGATTTACGACAACTGACTATAATTTATGGCCGATGGTTGCAAAAACATCGCTCGTTATACTTATGTTTACGGGAGCTATGGCAGGCTCGACTGCAGGCGGTATAAAGATTTCAAGAATAGTAATGGCGGCTAAGGGCTCATATGTAAATGTGAGAAAGCTGATTAATCCAAGATATGTGCCTAAGACTAAATTTGAGGGTAAGAGCCTTGAGGAAAAGACTACAAATGATGTATTTTCATTTATTACGCTTTATTTGTTTGTTTTAATTGCGGCGACCTTGATTTTATCCTTTGATCCTGCTAATGATGCGGCTGTTCAGATATCAAGTGATTTGGCATCAGGCGGTGAATATACTGTAAATCACGGATTTTTCTCAAACTTCTCCGCTTCTCTTGCCTGTATTTCAAATATAGGTCCGGGCTTTGAGGCAGTTGGTCCTTATAGCTCGTTTGCAAATTACAGTTGGTTTTCCAAATTGACCTTAACATTTACAATGCTTCTTGGCAGACTTGAAATTTTACCTGTTATTATTTTATTTACTCCAAGAACCTGGAAAAAGACTTAAAATTTTACCTTTACAGTAAGGAGCTTAATCAGGCGTGATTTTTGCGCCTGATTAATATTAAATATGAAAAAAATAAAAAATCTCATTTTAAAATATAAGGAATTAATTCTTTATTTGATTTTTGGGGTGCTGACTACCTTTGTAAGTATTTTCTCATTTTGGCTTTTTGGATTATTCATTCCCGACAAGCTATATCTTATAACGAATGTAATTTCCTGGGTTATTGCGGTAATATTTGCATTTGTAACAAATAAGCTATTTGTATTTGAGTCTAAAAAATGGGGCAAGGCTGAATTATCAAGTGAGGTTCCGAAATTTTTAGGGGCAAGAGTTTTCAGCCTTATAATTGAGGAATTGGGCTTGATTTTGTTTATTGATTTGCTTGGCTTTAAGGAGCTTGGTTGGACTGTATTAGGCTTTAATGTGACAGGCGAATTGATTGCAAAGACTATAATGGCTATTGTTGTTATTGTGCTTAATTACTTTTTTAGTAAGTTTATGATATTTAAAAAGAAATAAAAAATGCTTCGGAAATTCCGAAGCATTTTTTGTATTTACTAAAATTAGATTTCAGCGAAGTACTTAATTGTACGAACCATTTGGCTTGTGTAGCTGTTTTCGTTATCGTACCATGAAACAACTTGTACTTGGTATGTGTCCTCAGCAACCTTAGCAACCATTGTTTGTGTTGCATCGAAGAGTGAGCCGTATGTCATACCGATTACATCGCTTGAAACGATTTCGTCTGTATTGTAGCCGTAGGAAGCAGAAGCAGCAGCCTTCATAGCTGCGTTGATAGAATCCTTTGTTACGTCTGTGCCCTTAACTACTGCAACGAGAATTGTTGTTGAACCTGTGCAGGTTGGAACTCTTTGTGCAGAACCGATAAGCTTACCGTTAAGCTCTGGAATTACAAGACCGATAGCCTTTGCAGCGCCTGTTGAGTTAGGAACGATGTTTTGTGCACCAGCTCTTGCTCTTCTTAGGTCACCCTTTCTGTGTGGGCCATCAAGAATCATTTGGTCGCCTGTGTAAGCGTGAAC
>JAFQAM010000271.1 GCA_017416885.1 Clostridia bacterium
AAGCGGCGAACTGTTAGGTCGCTATATGAATAGCCCTGTGGGTTTGAATACTTTGGTACGCACCAAATTCCCTTAATAGCTTCATCCTCGGCTACTAATTTTTCAACAATATCCATATCAGGTCCGTCGGGAGTCATTGGTACTGTTATCATTTCAATGCCGAAGTACTGTGTAATTGCGAAGTGTCTGTCATAGCCGGGTACAGGACATAAAAACTTAACCTTATCAAGCTTTGCCCAAGGTGTTGAGCCCATAATACCGTGGCTCATTGCTCTTGCAATTGTATCGTACATTACATTAAGGCTTGAGTTACCGTAAATAATGATGTGGTCGTGCGGTACCTCCATCATATCAGCAAGAAGCTCCTGCGCTTCCTTGATACCGTCAAGCACACCGTAGTTACGGCAGTCTGTTCCATCATCACAGGTTAAATCTGCATCACTTGATAAAACATCCATCATTCCCATTGATAAATCAAGCTGCTCAACGCAAGGCTTTCCTCTTGCCATATTTAGCTTTAAATCCTTGCTTTGATATTCCTTATATTTTGCCTTTAGCTCAGCTTGTAATGCTAAAAGCTCTTCTTTTGTAAGTTCTGTATATTTTTTCATAAATAAATTCGTTCCTCATTTATTAGGAGATAGGGTATAGGGTATAGGATATAGGGAGTATAACGCAGTTTCTCGCATTTGGGACTAAAGGAACAAGAGAGACAAGGCGCACCGTAGCTGACAGGCGATAATGTACTTGGCGTACATTGAGGTTGTCAGCGAGGAGCAACGCAGTATCTCGCAGTTAATTTAGTTCCAAATTAGAATTCTGCTGAACCGGTTGTTCTCGGATATGATTCAACATCACGGATGTTTGCTACGCCTGTGATGTACATAATAAGTCTTTCAAAGCCAAGACCGAAGCCTGCGTGCTTTGTGCCGCCGTACTTTCTGAGCTCGAGATACCACCAATAGTCCTCTTCGTTCAGGTTGAATTTTTCCATAGCCTTAAGCAGGTAGTCAAGTCTTTCCTCACGCTGAGAGCCGCCGATAAGCTCGCCAACACCCGGTACTAACATATCCATAGCGGCAACTGTTTTGCCGTCATCGTTAAGACGCATATAGAATGCCTTAATATCAGCAGGATAATCTGTTACGAATACAGGCTTGCCGAATACTTCCTCGGTGATATATCTTTCGTGCTCTGTCTGAAGGTCGATGCCCCACTTTACAGGATAGTCAAATTTCTTGCCGCTCTTTTCAAGAATTTCAAGAGCCTCAGTATATGTTACATGGCCGAAATCGTTGCTTACTAAGTTGTTAAGACGGTCAAGAAGTGTTTTGTCAACGAAGCTATTAAAGAATTCAAGCTCCTTTGGACATTCCTTCATTACATAGTTAACAACATATTTAATCATATCCTCAGCAAGACGCATATCGTCCTTTAAATCCGCAAACGCAATTTCAGGCTCCATCATCCAGAATTCTGCCGCGTGGCGGGCTGTGTTTGAGCGTTCTGCGCGGAATGTCGGACCGAAGGTATATACATTTGCAAATGCCATAGCATATGTTTCTGCGCTGAGCTGACCTGATACTGTAAGGTTTACACTCTTACCGAAGAAGTCCTTTGAAAAGTCGATTTTGCCGTCCTCTGTTCTTGGCAGGTTATCAAGGTCAAGAGTTGTAAGACGGAACATTTCGCCTGCTCCCTCACAGTCACTGCCTGTGATGATTGGTGTATGAACATACACGAAGTTTCTTTCATTAAAGAACTTATGAATGGCAAAAGCCGCAACGGAACGAACTCTGAATACTGCGCTGAAAAGGTTTGTTCTTGGACGAAGATGCGCTATTGTTCTTAAGAAATCAAGTGTGTGTCTTTTCTTTTGTAGCGGATAGTCGGGAGTTGAGGTGCCCTCGATTTCTACCTTAGCAGCTTTAATTTCAAATGGCTGCTTTGCTTCAGGAGTTAATACAAGTGTTCCCTCAACGATAAGTGAAGCGCCTACATTTTGCTTTGCGATTTCCTTATAGTTATCAAGGAATTGCTCCTCAAATACTACCTGAATATTTGTAAAATAGCTTCCGTCATTTAATTCAATAAAGCCAAATGCATTGCTTGCGCGGATTGTTCTTGCCCAACCGGCAACTGTAATTTGCTTATTGGCATAAGTCTCAGGGGAAGCGAAAATTTCTTTAACCGTTATTCTTTCCATAATAAT
>JAFQAM010000272.1 GCA_017416885.1 Clostridia bacterium
GGCGGCGCGCTTGCTGCTACTGCAGGTCTTGGGTGTCTTATCTTTGTTGACGACTATTTTAACTGCTTAACTGTTGGTTCAGTTATGCGTCCTGTTACAGACAAATTCAAGGTTTCAAGAAGTAAGCTTGCTTACATTATTGACGCTACCGCTGCACCTATTTGTATTATCGCACCAATTTCAAGCTGGGCGGCAGCAGTTACAGGTGAGCTTGAGGGAAATGGCTTAATTATGTTTATTAAGACAATTCCATTTAATGTTTACGCGCTTTTAACTATTGTTATGGTATTTACTCTTTGCTTCTTCAAGTTTGACTTTGGTAAGATGAAGAAGAATGATGATATTGCCGAAGCAACAGGCGATGTTCACTCAGGTGTTCCCGCTGATAGCTCCGGCGGTGAGGAAATTCAAGCAAATCCACGCGGAACAGTTAAGCATCTTTTAATTCCTGTTATTATTCTTATTCTCTGCTGTATTGGCGGTATGATTTACACAGGCTATTTCTACAACTGGGATACCGGTCTTATTGATAGCACTCCACAATCTGCTAATGTAATTGAGGCGTTCTCTAACTGTGATGCAGGTATGTCTCTTGCTATCGGTTCAATTATTGCTTTATTTATTATTGCTATTTACTATATGGCAACAAAGGTTGTTTCCTTTAAGGATATTATGGGCAGCTTTACAGAGGGCTTTAAGGCTATGGTTCCTGCTATTCTTATCCTTACATTTGCTTGGACAATTTCAGGCATTATGGGCGCTAAGGGCGGATATCTTGATGCTCAAGCATTCGTTGCTAACAACCTTGCAGGAAGCAATTTCCCACAATTTATTTTCCCTGCAATATTCTTTATTTTAGCAGGCTTAATTGCTTTCTCAACAGGTACATCATGGGGAACATTCGGTGTTCTCGTGCCAATCGCAGTAACACTTTTAGGCGGAAGCGCAAATGTTACAACACTTATGCTTATGACAGTTTCCGCAACTCTTGGCGGCGCTGTATTCGGCGACCATATTTCACCAATTTCAGATACAACTATTCTTGCTTCTGCGGGCGCACAGTGTAACCATGTTGAGCATGTAAATACTCAGCTTCCATATGCCGGTCTTATTGCAGGTATTGCAGTAGTTTCCTACTTAATTGCCGGCGCTTGCGCATCTCTTGGCGGAGTTTTAAGCGCTATTATTATGTGGGTATCAACTCTTGCAATCTTTGTAGGCGCGGTATTCCTGATCAAATACTTAAACGCTAAAAAAGCAAAATAATATAGAGGGTGTGTTCAGCTTTGAGCACACCTTTTAATATTTTTGGAAAAATCCTTGCTTTATGCTTATAGTTTATTGTATAATCTTGTTAGAAATCTATTTTGTGAGGTGATATTATGACAGAAAAAGAGCTTTTAAAATGCAGTCCCGCAGAGCTAACAGATATGGGCATTTGTCCTACCTGCTTTGACAGAAAGCACAACGGCGCTATTTTTGGCGACAATACCAATATACTTATTTATAAGGATAATGACATTGAGTGCTTCTTTGCCAACAATCCAAGGGCGCAGGGGCATATGTGCATTTCAACCATTGAGCATTATCACGATATGAGTGAGGCTCCCGATTATATTAACGAAAAAATCATTCGCTATGCAAAAGCATTTATGAATATAATCAGAGATGTTTATGGCTGTGTAAGAGTTTATATGTGTACAATGTGCGACGGCCCTGCAAATCACTATCATATACAGTTAATTCCAAGATATGATTTTGAAAAGCGTGGAAGCGGAAACTTTGTAAAGCCAAGACAGGAATATATTTACGACAAGGAAAAGCTTGACAGAGTTAAAGAGTTAATTAACGAATACGCAAATAAATAAAATAGCCCTACAAGTGTTTGTAATTGCACTTGTAGGGTTGTTTTTTATGGATTGCGTTTCCAATAATTATAGCAATAATAAATTCTTAAATTTTTTGCATTGGTTTGAGCATTTGTTGCATCAATGCTTGTACCGCTTGTTGCTGTACTACTGCTTGTTCGATACCAACCACTTGTATTTTCAAAGGTTACGCTCGTTAAGCTTGCGCAATTTTCAAACGCACGACGACCTATGCTTGTTATACTATCAGGTATTGTTATACTTGTAAGTCCTGTACAACCCAAGAATGCACAATCGCCTATGCTTGTTACACTATCCGGTATTACAAATTGAGTATCCTTTTTACCTATGGCATATTGTACAAGCTCTTTTCCGTCCTTCGTATAGAGATTTCCGTCAGTAGATTTATAATTAGCATTTTCTTTTGATACATTAATGTCGGTTAAGCTATCACAACCATAGAACGCGTATTCGCCTATGCTTGCTACACTTTCGCCTATTGTTACGCTTGTGATTTCTGTAGAGCAAAAGAACGCATATTCGCCTATGCTTGTTACGCTTTCTCCTATCGCTACATTTGTGATTTTAGGGGTATAGCTTGAGCTACTATATGGATAAAATAAATAAGCAGGTATTTTTGTTACTTTATCTCCAAATGTTACCTTTATTCCTTTTCCGCTTTGTCCTGAATATGCAAACACGCAATTACTATCACTCAAATCATTCGCATTAATTGCATTAAAGTTAATTTCAGTAATAGCTGTGCAATAATAGAACGCATATTCACCTATGCTTGTTACACTTTCGCCTATTGTTACGCTTGTAATTTTAGCATAGTAATCAGCTTCATAATACCTCGGACAGAATAAATAAGCAGGGATTTTTTTCACCTTATCTCCAAAGGTTATCTTTATTCCTTCTCCGTTTTGTCCAGCATATGAAAACGCACAGCTATCACTGTTTAAATCCTTCATATTGATTGCATTAAAATTAATTTCTGTAAGATATGTGCAACCATAAAACGCAAAATTGCCTATCACGCCAACGCTGCTAACGATACCGAGTTTACACCCCCTATAATAGACTGTCCCGATAAAACGGGTTGGTCTATTTCACAAGCTACCATAGGGAGATTGTCGTTATCCTCAATTCTCGCGGGAACTGTTATGAGTTCGGTTGCCGGA
>JAFQAM010000273.1 GCA_017416885.1 Clostridia bacterium
CTCTTCCGATCTGGGAGCTCCAATACCGAGCCTGCGCTTTATAACGGCTCTATTCGTGTTTATCAAAAAGGGGGCACTGTTACTGTAAATGCGAAAAACGGTTGTCAAATTCAATTAATTAAGATAACCTACACAAGCGAAAAGAACGGAAACGGTATGCTCACTGTTTCAGGCGGAAGCGTGCCTACGGTAACCGATGATACAATTACTGTTACATCAAGAGGCGCAAGCAGTGTAACAATCACCGTTGGCGGTTCATCAAAAACGGACAGACTGTATGTCGGCGGTATTGAGGTTGTTTATACCTCAAACGAATCTGATGACGGTTTTATTTATAATGATTTTACAGAAGCAGAAAAGCAAGTCTATAACGAATATATCGGATTTGTAATTCCGTTTATGCCAAATGACGAATACCATTTAGAGGAGTACAACGAGGACGGCTACAAGGGAGTTTACTATTCTGCGCTTTGCAAAAGCAAATCGGATTTTGATATATATCTTGAAGCATTTTCGGTATATAACAGCAACGGCACAGAGGTAGATGATTACGGCTATACCTGGCATATGTTTTCAAACGGTATTACATTTATTGATGTATGCTACTACGAATACGAGGGCGCGCATTATGTTGATGTTGACGCATATACGCCCATAGATGAAAGCGGAGACGGCGAGGGATATCTTTATTACGACTTTACAGAGGCGGAAAAGAAAACCTTTATAGATTACATTGGCCTTGTAATTCCGTTTATGCCAAATGATGATTACCAAACAGGATATTATGACGAGGACGGATATCGCGGCGTTTATTTTTCAGCGCTTTGCGACGGAAAAAGTGAGTTCAGATGGTATCTTTCAATGTATGAGGAATATGAGAATAACGGCGTAAATACACATGAAAACGGTGACACCTGGTATTTATATTCCAAGGATGATGTTTACATTGATATTTGCTATTATGAAAATGACGGAGCAGAAGACTATATTTATGTGGATGCATACATTGTTCCAAATGGCGACGGTGATGTTGGCGGTGAGGAAGGCGAGGAAAACGAGCATCTTTATTATGACTTTACCAAGACGGAAAAGGAAACATATAACGAATATGTGGGCTTTGTAATTCCATTCCTACCGAACAATGATTATTACATAGAGTCATATGATGAGGACGGCTACAAGGGAGTTTACTATTCCGCTCTTTGCGATGATGAGACTGCGTTTACCTGGTATCTTGCAATGCTTTCATCATACAGTAATGACGGCACAGAGGTAGATGAAAACGGAGACACCTGGTACTTATATTCAAAGGGCGAGGTTTATATTGATGTTTGCTACTATGAATATGAGGACGCTTACTATGTTGATGTTGATGCATATTCAGGGTCGGGCAGTGATGTCGGCGGAGATACCGAAGAAGAAATCAACATTATTACAAACGAGGGAGCAGGGCTTCCCGAGGATGACGGCGACGGAGTATATGATGTGGATTTTACCGTGGCTGACAAGGTTAAGGATGTAACCGACCAAGGCTATTATATTGACGGCTGTCCGACAGTTGGTTCTCCGGGAGTGCTTGTAATTCCTGTTGAGTTCAGCGACAGAACCGCGTTAAGCCTTGGCTATGATATAAGCACTATAAAAAAAGCATTTGAAAAAGGCGGAGAAAACGATTATTTTTCCGTATATGATTACTATTTCAAGTCAAGCTTAGGCAAGCTTTCTCTTGATATTACAGTGGTTGACGAATGGTTTATGCCGTCAAATCCAAGCACATATTATGCGAATTACACCATAGATTACGAGGGACAAGAAACGCTTATCGGCGACCAAATGGTTATGGATGAAGCATTAGCATATCTTGATAAGACAATGGATCTTTCAAAATACGATTCCGACAATAACGGAACAATAGATGCGGTTGTGCTGGTTACAACTCTAAAAATAGACGGAAATACCGATTTTTATTGGGCGTACAGATATTGGAACATTTACACTGACAGCAACGAATACTATTACGAGTATGACGAGGTAAGCGCAAACGATTATCTTTGGGCATCATATGAGTTTTTACACGAGAGCCTTAAGCTTACAGGCAATTATACTCACACAGATGTTATAAATACATACACCTTCATTCACGAGTTCGGTCATATTCTTGGCGCAGATGATTATTACGACACATTCTATTACACCTCGCCTCTTGGCGGTCACGATATAATGGACAGTGAGCTTGGCGACCATAATCCATATACTAAATTCAATCTCGGTTGGATAAGCTCATCCCGTCTTGTTGTAACAGATAGCGCAGTTACATTAACCCTTGAGGA
>JAFQAM010000274.1 GCA_017416885.1 Clostridia bacterium
TCTTATGATTTTTGCAACATATTCAAGTGTCAGCGGCTCCATATAAACCTTGTCCGCAATAACTGTATCGGTCATAATTGTAGCGGGATTTGAGTTTACAAGGATAACCTCGTAGCCCTCCTCGCGAAGCGCAAGACAAGCCTGTGTGCCCGCATAGTCAAACTCTGCCGCCTGACCGATTACAATAGGACCTGAGCCGATAATCATTACTCTTTTAATATCTTTTCTCTTTGCCATTTCCTTTTTCTCCTGTATATATTGTAAAATTATAAACTAAGCCTTATATACTTCTTTACCGTTACATACGGTAAGCAAGCATTTTCCGTAAACCTCGTGTCCCTCGAATGGGGTTTTCTTGCCCATTGACAGAAAATTATCGGGATTTACCGTGTATTTCTGATTAAGGTCGAATACCGTATAGCCGTTATCCTCTATGCCAAAGCGCTTGCGCGGATTTTCCGACATAAGCTCTATCAGCCTTTCCATAGTAATAGTACCTGTTTTAACAAAATATGTGTACATTACGCTGAATGATGTTTCAAGTCCGACAACACCCATTTTGCTATTCCTTAAGCCCTGTGACTTTTCCTCAAGGCTATGTGGCGCGTGGTCGGTGGCAATCATATCTATTGTGCCGTCCTTTATTCCCTCAACAAGGGCAAGCCTGTCGCTTTCGTCTCTTATTGGCGGATTCATTTTGAAGCGGCCGTCGTCCTCAATATCCATATCGTTGAATACAAGATAGTGGGGCGCGGTTTCACAGGTGATATCTACGCCCTCGCTTTTCGCCTTGCGTATTAATGCTACGCTTTCCTTGGTGGAAATGTGGCATACATGGTAGGGGCAACCTGTTTCCTTTGCTAAACGGATATCTCTTGCAATCATCTCCCACTCACTGCGCGATGAAATTCCCTTCATACCGTTTAAGGCGCAATAAAGTCCGTCGTGAATATATCCGCCAAAAAGCAAGCTGTCAACCTCACAGTGGGCAACTATCATTTTGCCAAGCTTTTTTGCTCTTATCATAGCTTCGCGCATCATTTCCTCATTTTGCACGCCTCTGCCATCGTCGGAGTATGCTATGCAAAGGTCCTTCATGCTTTCAAGGTCGGATATTTTTTCTCCCCTTTGCTCTACCGTGATTGAAGCATAGGGATAAACATCAATGACCGCATCGTTTTTAATTATATCAAGCTGCTTATTAATGCGTTCAACCGTATCGGGAACAGGATTTAAGTTAGGCATTGTGCATACTGCGGTATATCCGCCGTGAGCAGCGGCAAGCGAGCCTGACTTAATTGTTTCCTTATACGAAAAACCCGGCTCTCTGAAATGCACATGCACATCACAAAATCCGGGCAAAATAACAATATTATTTTTGGGAGCGCCAAAAGCATTAGATAAAGAATCTGTCAACATAGTATCAAGCTGTCTTGTAGTGTAGTTTTTCATACTATTCTCCTTTTCTAACACCGTTCAAGCCATAAAAAAGCAACCGCTGAGAAAATTTTATAAAAAAATATCTTGTCTTCCGACAAGATAAAAAATATATTCCTGTCGGTCAACAGCTTAATGACTTGGAATGGCCGTGGTTTTGGTTTTATCGTTTTATATTATAGCAAAAGCGCGCCATTTTGTCAACATTTTATTAATAATTTTTATAATATTATCACATTATATAAGTCAAGGAGCAAAATTTTTTTGGTTTTTGTGATAATTCACAAGAAAAACATCATTTTCCTTGCAGGACTAAAATGTTGATTTTTACAAAATTCGGTTGATTTTTTGTGCAAAAACATCAAAAAATATTACTGCGGATATTGACATTTTTGTATATTTATGATATTATTACTATAGAAAAGTGTGTGAATTAATTCAGGAGGTGTTACCAATGGAAATAGCAATTATTGCTGACGACTCAAAAAAGGAGCTTATTACGCAGTTCTGTATAGCATACTGCGGCATTTTGAGTAAGCATTCCATTTGCGCCACAAGCACAACAGGTACTTATATTTCCGAAGCAACGGGATTAAAAATAGAAAAACTACTTTCAGGAGCTCACGGCGGTGAGCAACAGATAGCATCAAGAATCGCATATGATGAAATAGATATTTTGTTCTATTTCCGCGGCAATTCTCCCCAATCCTCACTCTACGGCGAGGATACAAGCGCAAGCCAAACGCTTTTGCGCTTATGCGATGTTCATAATGTGCTTCTTGCCACCAATATCGCAACCGCCGAAACAATCGTCAGCGCCCTCGAGCGCGGCGACCTTGACTACCGCGAATTTATCAATCCTCGTTCTGAATATAACCTTAAAAAGAAAAAGAAAAGCTTATAAAAAAGTCCTCAAACGAGGACTTTTTTTATAGCCGTTAGCTGTTAGCCGCCAGCAGTTAGCTAGATTTGATTTTACGAGATAATCCTACAAGGTAGGACTTCATCCGACTTGTTGGACTTCATCGCGTAGCGATTTCATCCGTTAACAATATATCCCCGTATTTTTTCAAAAATGACTTTAAAGTCTATCCACAAAAAAGTTTGTTTGTGCAAAGTTTTCCTTTAGCCAATTTGGATTGTATTTTTTCTTATATCTCGTTAATTGATAAACTGTATATGTAACCTCCACGCCCTTTGACATATGGAAACGGTCGGTATAATTATAGTTTGCGTAATATAGGACAAACATTGAAAATATTTCCGCCATTTCTTTATATTCGTCAAGTAAATATATCTTGTAATTATATTTGTTATCAATACAGGTTGTGTAAATTTGAATTTCCGCTATTTGCTTGTCGCTGTCGTAAACTGACAAAAAATCAAATCTGCCCTTTGAATATTTATAGCAGTTTATCGTTTTTTCCTTGTATGTAATTTTGTAGCAGCTTTTTAGAAAGCCGTGCTTTGAAAAAACAAAGCTTGCAGCTTCATTATCCTTATCGAATATTTTCACATTTTGGCTCAAATCCTCTAAGCCGAAAAGATGTCTGAAAGGGATAAAATGCTTTACATTCGATACATAGAATTTTCCTTCTAAAATTCCTTCCCCGTCTTTCTTTAATAGAATTTTTTGATATTTATTTACACTGCCAAGCTCTCCCTCGTACATATAGTTGTAGTCATAATAAATATCAAATTTTTGTTGAACATTTGATGCAGTCTGCGAAATTTTAATAACCATTTTTATTTCCCTTCATAAAAGCAATCCTTTTCCCAAATTAATGGATTTTCGTAAATGTATCTTGAAATTTTGTCATAATCGTCACTGTTTCTTATAATGTGGTCGTGAAATGAGCGTTGGAAAATTTTTTTGCCAATCTCTTTGTTACAAAATCTTTTAAATGTTGATATAACATGTGGAATTATCGCATTTGTAGGGGATGGCGTCCTCGACATCCCGTTTTCTACAACATCATTTCGTATTGCTATAATCAAATGAATGTGATTAGGCATTACAACATATTTATCTACATATACGCCTTTGGCTTTTTCAATTAATTTTATGTTCTTTTCAACAATTTTTCCGTATTCTGTTAATCTCATTTTCGGGATGTCGAGGACGCCATCCCCTACAAGCATATTGTCCGCTAATATTTTCTTTCTTTCCTGCGTGCATATTGTAATGAAATATGCGCCGTTACGGCCATAATCAAAATATTTCATTCTTGTTCGCTTGCGTTCGGGCAATTTATTTTCCAATGTTGCGCCTCCATTTTTTGTTGTTTTTCGGGATGTCGAGGTCGCCTTCCCCTACATCAATGATATTTCTTTCTTGTTCGTTTCTTTGGCAATTTCTTTTGCTCCTTGCTTTTAATTATTATCCAAAAGCATAATTAACGGCACCGCTATTACCATTATCAGCGTGAAAATCAATAAGCTTCGCTTGCTATCCTTGGTGATTTTTGTTTCTATATTCGGCTTTATTCTTTTTGCGTATTTTAACAGGTACATTGGCGCGTGAGTTATTTGCACGGTTTTGTCCTCGTCATTGGTATATATAAAAGCATAGCTTGGATACATACGGTACTTTGTCGGTGATTGAAATTCATATTCAATTCTTGTTATATCCTTCCAAGCTACAAATCCGTTTTTGTGGTATATTCCCTGCTCATTCGCTACGCAAATAATTTTGCCAAAGCAAAAGCGGTTTAATATAGCAAGAACGATAAATGGGAGCTGAGCAATAAAGCACACAATTACAGTGGTTAGTACATCATATAAAATCATTGACGAATCAAAATCACAGTATATCAATTTTGACACTGTCATACAATATGGCAGAAAAATCATAAAGGATAAAAGTATATAAATTATAAATGTAAAATACTGCCTGCGAAATCTTTTTCCGTCTATTTCCTTTAAATTAATGTTTTTCATTTTTTCTCCTTTAGTATGCTATATACACCAAAAACGGGAACGCAAGAAAAATCAAAGCCAATATTATAACGAACCATTTGCTTTCCTTGGATAGCTTGATTTTAACATTTTTCCCAACTCTTTTAGCAACGAATAATAGATACAGGGGCGCACATATTAGCTCCACCCTCTTGCTTTTTGTGTAAATGTCAACACAACAGTGATCGTAATGAAGGTGCTTACCAATCACAGGCGTTGTATATTCTATTTTATCAATGTTGCTCCAATATAAAAATCCGTTTTCATAATATAAGCCATGCTCATTTATTACGCAAATAATCTCGCCAAAGCGTCGGCGATTTAAGGCTGAAAGGACAATAAACGGAATAACGGCTATTACGCACACAAGCGCAAATATTTTAATTTTATTAAAATAATCTATGATTGAAAATTTGCCGATTAATAGCTTTACCGTTAATACTAAATAACAGCCATAAAGCATCACGGCTAAAATATTAAAAATCATTCCGTTAAAAAATTGCCTGCGGATTTTTACGCCCTCTCTGTCCTGTAAGCTGTCATTTTTCATAGTCTCACCGCCTCTAATATAACTCGTATAATAAGTATATCACCTAAAAACAAAAAAGTAAATATCACCAAATGAAAAATAACCGCACCTATTTTGCACTTTTTGCTAAAATAAAGACGGTTATTTTTCAATTTGATATTTTTTTAATTTAGCTGTCAGCTGTTAGCCGCCAGCAGTCAGCACGCACCGAAGGTGCAATTCATGACCGTAGGTCAACACACTGTGCGCCCCCGTCACTCATATTATCTACTGATTTTTCAAATCCTTAGCAATAAAGGGAAAATAATAAAACGGGACTGTCAAAAGCTTTTGGCTTTCGTCATATCCGTAATTATTTTTTGACACCTTAATTGCGTACTCAAATTTATTATGCTCTGCGAATTTTCCAAGGGAATTTAATGTTCCCTTGCCTTTTTTCACATCTATGGGGAATATTTTATTATTTGACTCAACAATAAATTCTATCTCGTTTGCGCCCTTGCCCTTCCAATAGAATAGCTTATGCCCCTTTGCTATTAGCTCGTTGGCAATAAAATTCTCAAAAAATATTCCACTTAATGTAGTTTCACGCTCATTTGATATAAACACAGATGCGTTTATACCGCTTTGATAAGAAAACATACCGATATCACCTAAAAACAATCTAAAATTGCTTTCATTATCCATCATCAAAGGGAGCACAATATGCTCCTTGAGCTGATATGATTGGTTTACAATATGGGCAAGAGTGAGCCAATTTATAGATGTAGCAAAATCTCTCGTTTTGCTCTTTTCCTCTATAAGACTTGGCGAAAAGCTCTTATTTTCCTTGTTTAATTCTTTATAAATATTGGCGAACAGATTTCTTGAACGCAAAACAGACTCTTGACTTGCTTGATAAAGCTCCATATCCGAAAGATAGTTATCATACAAATCCTTTAATATTTCTCTTGCTTCAAGCAAATCTCCGTTATCAAGAAATGATGCTACCGCTTCAGGCATACCACCAATAAGCAAATATTTATAGACATATTCCAAGGCAAGCTTGTGTATATCCGCGTCAAGACCTTGGCGTCTTTTGTATAGGTCCTCAATTTTTGTGTACAGTATCTTGTTGCTGTTAAATAAAAATTCATCAAAGGACATAGGATATACGGTTATTTGATTTATTTTTCCAACCGGAAATAAGAACCTTTCCGCTTCCTTAACACCTCTTTTGTGTGTTTCTCTTTGAATTTTTATGCGCACCATTGAGCCTGCGGCAATAACAGGTATATTTCTAAAATCCTGACAAAAATATTTTAAAGCAGACACAATATTAGGACATTCCTGCACCTCATCAAAAATGAGCAAGGTATTTTCGTTAATGCTTCTGCCCTTGCGCAAGGAAATATACTCAATAATTTTTTCAGCGCTTGCAGTGTTAGAGCAAAACTCTCTTATTTCATCCTCGACCTTACAATCAATGTAGATATACTTATCCTTATAATATCTTTTCGCAAAAATCTCCTTAATAAGATATGTTTTTCCAACCTGTCTTGCGCCCCATACAATAAGCGGCTTGCGCGCTTTTCCTTCATTCCATTTTATAAGCTCATTTATAGCAAATCTTTCCATAAATTGCACCTCATTCAATCATTCTTCACAAGTAGTATAACACTGTTTATATAAAATATCAAGTGCTTTTTTGAATTATTTGCACCAAATCGGTATATTTTTTATATACTTTCTTGCACCAAATCGGGTATTTTTGTAGGTACTTATTTGCACCTTTTTGCGTTTTCTAATAAAATCAATTCATCAATGAAAAATGAATTGATTGCTTCGCAATCATAAGAGCTTCATTCAAATCCTTGATATTTTATTAAATTTTCTACCATATTATTTACATTTTTAAATTATTATGCTACAATAGAAATATAAAATAAAATTTAAAGGAGTCAATATGAAAAGGATTTGCACCTTATTTTTAATGCTCACAGTGGCTACATTGATTATTCTTGCCTTCGCTTCCTGTGATAAGGCGACTGAGGGGCTTGAATTTTATGAATATGAGGACGGTTATGCCGCTTCAATCAGCGACGGAAAATTCCTTGATAAAATAGTTATTCCAAAGGAACATAACGGTAAAAGCGTTGTTGCAATTTCAAAAAGAGGATTTTCAGGCTGTGAAAATGCCGTAACAATTTCCATTCCAAATACAGTTAAAACAATTGACGAGGGCGCGTTTCAGAACTGCTACAAGCTTGAAAGCATTACTATTCCAAGCAGTGTTACGGTAATTGGCGAGTCTGCATTCAAGGGCTGTAAAGCCTTAAAATCAATTGAAATTCCAAGCAGCGTAACATCTATCGATAAATCCGCATTCAGTAATTGCAGAGAGCTGACCTCTATCCAAATCGGCGATACGGTTACAGAAATCGGCGCTCTTGCATTTGAGGGCTGTACTGCTCTTGAGAATGTTACAATTCCAAGGAATGTAAATAAAATCGGCGAGGGTGTATTCCAGGGATGCACAAAGCTTACAAGCATTTCAGTAGATGAAAGCAGTGAAAGCTATGCTTCGGAAAACGGTGTTTTATATAATAAGGATATGACCGCGCTTATTCAATATCCTATTGGCAAAAAGGAATTTGAATTTGTTGCTCCCGCTTCAATTACAAGCGTTGGCGCATACGCATTTGCAGGCGGTAGTGCGCTTACAAAGCTTTCGCTCCCGGGCACTGTAACATCAGTTGGCGAAAAAGCATTTGACGGATGTCCGATTGAAAACGCAGTTGCTCCTGCATGCGCCATAAAGGAAATCTCACAGGACACAATCAAGACCTTTGAAATCAACGGCGGTGAAAAAATCGAGAAAAACGCATTCAGAAACTGTCAATTCCTCAAGCGCGTTACAATTACAGGCGTTAAGGAAATTGGGGACAGCGCGTTTTATAACTGCGCAAGCTTAAGAAGCGCAGCTCTTGGCGAGGGACTTGAGATAATAGATGAATACGCATTCAAGGGCTGTGTATATCTTTCCGAGGTAACGCTTCCCGACTCACTTAAAACCATCGGCGCATCAGCATTCAAGGATTGCAACAGAATTGCAAAAATTATTATCCCAATAAATGTGGAAACAATTGATATGTACGCATTTGAGGGCTGTATCTCCATAAGAATTTATTGCAGAGCCGCAGGCAAGCCAAGCGGTTGGAATAAATGGTGGAACAGCGATAGCTCTAAGTATTCGGTTACTTGGCGTTATGCCGGCGAATAAAGAATTAAATCCGTTTTCAACGGATGAAATCCACCAAGGTGGATGAAATCGCTCCGCGATGAAATCACGCATCGCGTGGTTAAATAATAGACAATAAGAGAATAATTCGCTAATACCGAATTATTCTTTTTTTGTAGCGGTATTTACTTTGAAAGAAATATATGGTATAATACAATTGATACTAAAGCAAGGAGAAAAAGCTATGAAAAAAATATCAATTTTAATCATTTCAATATTGGTCATAATCTTAGCAGCCTCGCTTATTTCCTGCGGCGATAATGAAGGTGAGAAAAGCGAGAGCAGTGAGGGGTTAGAGTTTTATCCGTACGGTGACGGAAGCGAATATGCCGTAGAATGCGGTGATGCAAAATTTTTAGAAAAAATAGTTATCCCCGAAAAGCACAACGGCAAGCCTGTAACCACAATCAAAAAGGAAGGCTTTATGAATTGCGAAAATCTTAAGGAAATTGTAATTCCCGACAGTGTTACAGTAATTGAGGAGTTTGCCTTTGACAGTTGCCGTAAGTTAGAAAGCGTTATCATTCCAAATAGCGTTACCGAAATTGGCGACTATGTATTCAGAGGCTGCGGAAAGCTATCCTCAATTCAGCTTTCAAGCAAGCTTTCATCCTTAGGCTCAGGTGCTTTTAACGGTTGCACCTCTCTTACAAGCATTGTAATGCCTGATAGCGTTACATCTGTCGGTCGCAATCCTTTTGACCATTGCACCGCATTAACCTCTGTGAAATTATCCTCTAATATAAAGGAAATTTCCTACCATATGTTTTATTTCTGCACATCTCTTACAACTGTTGAAATTCCAAGCTCTGTTACAGTAATCAAAGAGAACGCATTCAGAGATTGCACCGCTCTTACAAGCATTACTCTTCCCGACACAGTCAAGGAAATAAAGGACTCTGCATTTACTAACTGTAAATCTTTAACCTCTATAAAATTGCCTAACGGAATAACAAGCATTCCAATTAAGATGCTTGATGATTGCTCTTCCCTTGAAAGTGTGGAAATTCCCGATACTGTTACAAGCATTGGCGATAGCGCATTTTTAAATTGTATTTCCTTAAAGAATATAACTATTCCAAATAGTGTAAAAACAATTGGAGATTATGCATTTTCAGGTTGCGCAAGCTTAAAAAGCATTGAAATTCCAAGCAGCAACTCCGTTATGAAAGGTGTATTTCAAAATTGCGCCTCACTTGTCAGCGTTACCTTATCAACGGGAATTACAAGTATAGGTGACTCAATGTTCCTTTGCTGCACTGCTCTTAAAAGCGTTCAACTCCCAAGCACGATAGAATCAATATCGGATAGCGCATTTTCAGACTGCTCTGCTCTTGAAAGCATCATTATTCCTAAGGGAGTAACAACCATAGAAAAATACGCATTCAGGGGATGCGACAGCCTCACAATCTACTGCGAGGAAAATGAAATCCCATCCACTTGGAGCAAGCATTGGAACTCATCAAACTGCCCTGTTGTGCTTAAGGATGATATAAATAACGGTATTGTGCAAGCGACAATAGACGGTATAATTTACAATTTGAAGGACGGATATGCAACAGTTATAGGTCTTGAGGCAGACTTAGAAAATGTTATTATTCCGTCAACCGTAGCATACGAAAGCAAGGAATATACCGTTACAGGTATCGATAAAAGCGCATTTTACGAGTGTGCCTCAATCAAATCGGTTGAAATACCTTATTCCGTTAATCACATAGGCGATAATGCATTTGAAAAATGCGCAAATCTTAAGAGCGTTATTATTCCTTGCACCGTGGAATTCATAGGAAATCGCGTGTTTAAGGATTGCCCATATGCTACAATTTATATGGAAGCTGCAAGTGATACATATAAATATGATAGCGAATGGAATTATTCAAAATGCAAAATTGAATACGGCTACAACAACACAGTAACAAACAGCGACTTTGATTATGTCATTCACGATAGCAAGCTATATATAACTAAATACAAGGGAGAGAGCAAGGATGTTGTAATTCCCGACCAAATTGACGGCTACAATGTTGACGGTATCGGTGAAGCATTTAAAAGCACGGATATTACAAGCATTAAGCTTCCAAGCAAATTAACAAGAATAGAAAAATATGCATTTTACTATTGCTATAAGCTAACCTCGGTTAATCTCCCAAGCTCAATTACAATTATTGATGACTGCGCATTTACAAGTTGTACCTCGCTTGCGTCAATCAGTATTCCTCAAAATGTTACAACAATTGGCACTCACGCATTTGCAGGTTGCAAATATCTTGCAGATGTTAACATTCCAAGCAGCGTTGTATGCATTAAATCAGGCGCATTTTACGATTGCCAAAGCCTTGAAAAAATTTTCATTCCAAGCAGTGTAATAACTATAATGTCACGCGTATTTTACGGTTGCAATAATCTTATAATCCACTGTGAATTATATAGCAAGCCAAATACTTGGGCAAACGGTTGGAATGATTATGATAACGCCTTCAATGCCAAAATATCTGTTGTTTGGGGACAAAAGAATTAAATCCGTCCTTGACGGATGAAATCCACCAAGGTGGATGAAATCGCTTCGCGTAGCTAAATAATAGACAAAGCGAGAGCAAAACGGTTTAACCCGTTTTGCTCTCTCTTTTTTGTTAGTGATGTATTTGCTATCGCAAAAGTGATGTTATGGCTTCGCCATAGTGATGTGATGCTTGCCAGCTTCACCGCAAGGTGAATATCACTCACGCAGTGAACATCTCAGCCGAAGGCTACATCTCTTGCCTGTAAAGGCAAACATCGTTTTGCTTAATACTCTCTTAGAAGTATTAAGCTAATTTGCGGAGCTTCTTTTTATTTCATTTGGCTCAAAGTCCTGTAATGGCGCAAGGAAGCCGTTTTCCTTTAACGCTTTTTCTATAAGGTCAAGGGCTTTTTCGCTTTTTGCCCTGACTGTGTGATAATGATAGCCCGAGGTGACATTCTTTAAAAGGCTTGATTTTCCTGTGCGGATATCATCTAAAAATCTTTCCACATCATATCTTGATTTTATATCCATTTTGGCTCTGATAAGACCGTAGGAACGGTGATATACGAATACATCAATCACCTCTCCGCCTAAATCCACAATTAAATTCAGCTCTTTTTCGACCTCATCGTCGCTATGGTACAGCTTAAATGCTCTCTGACACACCGTCGCTTTTTCAAGCATATAGCCTCTTGCAAATGATAAAATACTGTTTCCCTCTGCGCGAAGCAATGCAATATCGTTTACGATTACCTGACGGCTTACGCCTAAAATTTTAGCAAGGGCGCTTGCTGAGACAGGCGCGCTTTCAGCCTCGAGATGCTTTATTATCTGCTCTCTTCTCTCTCTTGCGTTCATTATGCCTCCACAGGATGCAGGTTTTTGAGTGAAATATCAAGAATAGGGCTTGAATGTGTTAATGCTCCGCTGGAGATAAAGTCAACTCCAAGGTCGGTCAGTCGCGCGATATTTTCCTTTGTCACATTGCCGCTTACCTCAACCTCTGCTCTGCCATTTATAAATTTAATAGCTTCTGCCATTTCCTCGTGGCTCATATTATCAAGCATAATAATATTGGCGCCCGCTTCAACCGCTTCCTTTACCATTTCGAGATTTTCAACCTCGATTTCGATTTTTCTTACAAACGGAGCATACTCCTTAGCCATTAAGATTGCTTCCTTAACTCCGCCTGCCGCGCCTATATGGTTATCCTTTAAAAGCACGCCGTCAGATAAATTATATCTGTGATTATTACCGCCGCCCACTCTTACGGAATACTTTTCAAAAATTCTGTTATTTGGCGTTGTTTTTCTTGTATCAAGAAGCTTTGTTTTTGTTCCCTCTAAAAGCTTGGCAACGGAATTTGTATATGTGGCAATGCCGCTCATTCTTTGCAGATAGTTAAGAGCTACTCTTTCACCTGAAAGAAGCACGCGAATATCTCCATGCACTCTCGCCATCAGCTGTCCCTTTTTAACAAAATCGCCATCCTTCACATAAAGCTCAACCTCTGTATTTTCGTCAAGAAGCTTGAAAACTCTTTCAAATACCTGCAAGCCGCAAATTACGCCGTTTTCCTTACAGATAAGGTCAACCTCGCCTGCCTGATATTTTGGCATAACGCTGTTTGTGGACACATCCTCGCTTGTAATATCCTCCTTTAACGCGCTTAAAATAAGCGGATCAACCTGTAATCTTAATGTTGCATTATCAAACATACTCTTTTCTCCCTTGCTTTTTTCCTTTTCGATTTCATTTAAAATCAAGCTCTTATATTCGTTCTCTAATTTTTCTCGGTTTTCGTACGCGGATAAATCAATTTCATCAAAATTAATTTCATATCGCGTAGCATTGCTTTTTGCAATATCCTTAGCGCAACGCTTTGCAAAAACCAAGCTTTCAAGAAGCGAATTGCTGGCTAAACGGTTTTTTCCGTGAACTCCGTTGCAGGCGGTTTCGCCTATTGCATACAGATTTTCCATTGAGGTTTTGCTGTTATAATCAACCCAGATTCCGCCCATATAGTAATGCTGAGCAGGAACAACGGGAATAGGCTCCTTGAATACATCATAGCCCGCTTTTTTGCAATGCTCTATAATGTTTGGAAAATGCGATAAAAGCTCATCCCTTGGAATTGTGCGTAAATCCTCCCAAACAAATTCGGTGCCGTCAATTTCCATTTGCTCAAGAATTTTTTGCGTCAGCTTATCTCTTGGAAGAAGCTCGTCGGTAAAGCGCTCCATATTTTTATTATATAGCTTTGCACCCTCGCCGCGTACGCTTTCGGAAATAAGAAAGCTTCTTTCTTCACTGCTTTTTGAATATAGCGTAGTCGGATGAATTTGTACATAGCTTACATTCTGAAGCCTTACCTTATGCTTTATTGCAATGGCAACGCCGTCGGCTTTTAAATGCTTATAGTTGGTGGAATGCTTGTAAAGTCCGCCGATACCGCCTGTGGCTAAAATCACATTTTCAGCAGATACAGTGTCGGTAATTCCGTCGCTTCTTAGGATAACTGCGCCACAGCATTGATTGTTATTTTCAATAATATCAAGCAGCGCGGTTTTTTCTAAAATTTCAATATTTTCTCTTTTTTGAGCTTCAAGATAGAGCTTAGATGTGATTTCCTTGCCTGTTATATCCTTATGGAATAAAATTCTTTTATCGGAATGGGCGCCCTCTTTTGTATAAAGAAGCTCTCCGTTTCCGTCCCTTTGAAAATCCACGCCGTAGGATAATAAATCCTTTAATAAATCAGGCGAGGATTTTATCATTATATCCACACTTGTGCGGTCGTTTTCCTTGTGTCCCGCCTTTAATGTGTCATTAAAAAAGCTTTCGTAATCTCCTTCGTCCTTCAAAATGCAGATACCGCCCTGCGCAAGATACGAATCGCTTTCCTCAACCGCGCTTTTTGTTATAAGCGTTACTTTTTTATTTTTGGGCAATTGCAGCGCGCAGTATAGTCCCGCGCAGCCTGTGCCTGCTATCAGTATGTCTGTTTTCATATTTTTCTCCGTGTATTAGTTGTTCGCTTCGCGGCTTGTCAGCCGCCAGCCGCCAGCAGTTAGCCGCCAGCTTGCAACGCGTGCGTTGCATTTCAAGTGCAAAGCAGACATATAGTAAAAGTCTTGCTTTACAGTATTTTTAGTTTTTAGCTAAATTACTCCGCTTCGCTTCGTAGCTAAATTAA
>JAFQAM010000275.1 GCA_017416885.1 Clostridia bacterium
ATTAAGGAAACAATATGAACAGATATTCAAATCACTCAGACTGTAATAACTATAATAGCTATAACCAAAACGACTGTCAGTGCCCATATAGAGACACCTGCCAAAGATACGGTTATAGAAACAATCATTACTACGATAATGACAGAAGCGAAAGAAGAAGCTATCAGGGCAGAGAATGTAACTCTTGTAGCATCTGCAATATTTTCCGCCGCTGTAATCACTAATAACAAAGCACTAACCGAAACGGTTAGTGCTTTTATATAGCATCATTTTTTTACTTTTCTTTTGTTACTAACTAAATCATAGCTTTCATCAATTAATTTAAATATTTCAGCAGTCTCAATTCCGCCGTCAAGCATTAAGGTTATCCAGTATCTTTTATTCATATGATAAGCAGGGAAAAACCTTGAATTATCCACACATTTCGCCACATTTTCCTCTGTAAGCCTTAAATTGATAACCTCAACCCTGTCATTCGATTTAAAACCAAGCTTGCTTTTTGATATCGTCATAAAAACAATATACCACTTTTTATTATCAAGTCGCCTTGCAATTGCATTATCATCATCCCATAAAAATTCAAGCTCATTATTGTATTTCAAACGCAAATACTCAATAATCTCATTTGCCTGTACGCTTTTGTAGGACCTGAATTCGATAATTTCATCTAAAACCTCATTAAGCTTGCTTTCATATTCGTTTTTAACTCTGCCAACAAACTCACCGCCAGCCCCATCATTTAAATGCAAGGTGTATTCCTCGTCGAATTCGTCAATTATCTCACTGTAAAGCTTACCGTTTAACACAAAAAAACATAGCTTCATCTGACCGTCAATAATATTACAGCAATAATTAAAACCGTTTTTCCACCGTGTAAATCCGAATTTTAAAAGCAAATCATCATTTATTTTCCCCTTTTTAATTTCAATTTCACGCATATTGATCTCCTACATCGTATTCCATACATCCTACACTGCAATTTTATCATATATAAGATAATAAATCAACTTGTTATTTCTAAAAAAGTATGCTAAAATATAATAAATAAAAATGGGAGACTATTATGAATAACTTTTCTACAATTAAGCTACATAGCAAGCTATTTGAAAGCATAAAACCAAAGCTCCGTTGGGACGGTATAACCGATATTGAAAAGCATAAGGAAAAATGCGAATCTAAGCTTATGGAGCTTTTAGGCTTTGATACATTCAAGGAATGCGATGATAATCTGCAAATTCTTTCCAAGGACCGAATAAACGGAAATAACCATATACATTTTATCGTGCAAACAGAAGAAGACTACTATGCAAATTGTCACCTTCTTTTGCCTGATGAAATTGACTGTAAGCTCCCACTTTGCGTAGGACTTCAAGGCCATGTAAGTGGCGCGCATCTGAGCTTAGGTATCAAAAAATATGATTATGACGAGGTTTATTTAGCAGAGCAGCATTCTGATTTTTGCGTGCAAGCCGTAAATAACGGATATATAGGACTTGCAATAGAGCAAAGAGCCTTCGGTGATAATACAGGCAGAGAAAAAGCAGGCGGTACTAACTGCGCATACTCAGCTATGGGCGCAATTATACAAGGACGCACACTCATAGGCGAAAGAGTATGGGATGTTAAGCAGGTAGTAAAAGCAGTCAAGAAGCATTTTGATGATATAATAACTATGGAAAACTCCGTTTTAATTGGCGAGTCAGGCGGAGGCACAGCCACATTTTATTCAGCCTGCTTGCTTGACGATTTCAGTATCTATGTACCGGGAGTTGCGCTCTGCACCTTCAAGGACTCAATAATTGATAAAGAGCATTGTGTCTGTAACTATATTCCAAATATAGCCAAATACTTTGATATGGGTGACCTTGCCGTATTAATCGCACCCAAAAAGCTTATCGTAGTCAGCGGACTATATGATAAATGGTTCCCAATAGACGGAGCTAAAAAAGCATATGATCAAATAGAGCAAATCTATAAAGCGCAAAACGCAGAAAACAATTGCGCCATGATAATAGGCGAGTATGACCATCGCTCTTATCCCGAAGAAACATGGGCGCAAATCCACAAAATGCTAAATAATAATTAAAAAGGCGGTATATTATGAAAGACGAATTAAAAGAATTAAGAATAGTAGATAATTTCTACCAAACATCATCATTTTATCCAATGCCAACAATTTTAATTGGCACAGTAAGCGAAAACGGACAAACAAATTTAGGCGCATACTCACTTTGCTTTCCTTACTATATTGCGGGCAAGGATTATTACGCTATGCTTTTAGAATGCAGAAATAGCTCTAACACAGCTCAAAATATACTAAGAACAAAGAAATGCACATTAAATTTCATAACAGATGAAAAGAAATACTTTAAAGAAGCGGTAAGACTTGGCTTCCCGGGCGAAACAACCGAAGAAAAAATGAAAAATTGTATCTTTACATTGATTGACAGTGAATTAGGCAGCGACAGACCTCAAATTGTAAAGGAATCCTATCAAGTATTTGAATGTACTTGGGATGATAGCCTTGAAAATGCGTTTGAGGATAAAGCAGGCAATTTAGAGGGCTACGAGCCGCCGTATAGAAGCTTTAACGGAATTACAAGCAAATTCGGCGCGCACTTTATTTTGAAAATTGACAAAATTCTAATGAAAGAAAAATATCATAGCTCAATAGTAAACGGAGTAAAGAACAATAACTTCCCAAGCGTGCCCGTTGACTATGGCTACCGTGA
>JAFQAM010000276.1 GCA_017416885.1 Clostridia bacterium
CTCTGAATTTAGCCTCGCCCATTTCTACTATGGCGTTTTCTATTTCCTTATAGGTCATAGAAAGTATATCTAATTTTTCCATATTACTCTCTTATTTAATTCTTTTCGTTCTGTCTTTTCATTCTGGCAACGAAAAAGCCGTCTGTTCCGTCAATGTGCGGCATAAAGGTGTACATTCCATTTTGGCTTTTTGCGTTTCTAATCTCAAAATCAAGCGGAATAAAGTCTCGATTTTCATTAAGGAATTTTAATACATTGTTCTCGTTTTCCGCTTTATTCAAGGTGCAGGTTGAATATACTAAAATTCCGCCTTTTTTGACATATTTCGCGCAATTTGATAAAATTTCGTACTGAACTGAGGGTAGATTATTTATGTTATCAATTGACTTATATTTTATGTCAGGCTTTTTGAATACTATTCCAAGCCCTGAGCAGGGTACATCGCATAAAACCTTGTCGAATTTTTCGCAATACTCCCCGTTATATGCTTTTCCGTTTTGCTCTTTTGCCGATATTATGTCAATTCCTAATTTTTTTGCGCCCTTACTTATTAATGATAGCTTGCTTGCGTGAAGGTCGCAAGCTATAACCTCGCCCTTGTTTTCCATATCTATTGACATAGAAAATGTTTTTCCGCCCGGGCAAGCGCAGGCATCTAAAACCGTGTCGCTTGGCTTAGCATCTACTACCATTGAGCAAATGCGTGAGGCTTCGTCCTGCACGAATACAAGTCCGTTATCAATTAAGTCCTTAATGTCCTTAATTGGTAGATTTGTTTTTACAATATCGCCTATTAATTGAGGGTTGTCCTCCCGTAATGTTAAGACGCTAACTATATCCTGCGGCTTTGCTTTTAAGGTGTTTACTCTTAGGCTGACGGTTTTATCGTTTACTGATTTTGTAATTAAACCGTAGGCGGTATCCTCGCCGTAGGAATTAATAAAAAGGTCTATTATTTCCATAGGATATGAGTATTCTATTGACACTCTTTGATGCTTTTCCTTTGGAAAATTGATTTTTTTGCCGTCACGGATAAAGCTTCGTATAATTGCGTTTATAAACCCCTTTGTTCTTTTGTTAGCCAATGATACGCTTTCGTTCGTGGCTGAATAGTCGGGGATTTTATCCATATAATAAAGCTGATAAATGCCAAGACGCAAAATATTAAGCGTTTCCACATCAATTTCACTAAGTGGAATATTAGAGTATTGTTCAATTACATAATCAAGTGACATTTTCTTTTCAAGCACGCCTAAATACAATGCGGTATAAAGTCCTCTGTCGCTTGGCGATAATTTTGCTCTTTCAAGCGTTGTATTTATTTCAAGGTTAGAAAAAACGGACCCTGTATCTGTTTTAACAAGTGATTTCAATGCAAGCTGTCTTGGATTATCCATTTTTTCTCTCCTTTCTTCTTTGCGATGTAATCGCTACTTCACTGCACCTTGGTGCGTTTCAACGCCTGCAACTTCACAAGCAACGCTTACTTCACTAAACGCAGTTTAACTTCACTAAATATAAAATGTGAAGTTTTGCTTACGCAAAGTGAAGTTTTGTTATTCACAAAGTGAAGTTTCGATAAACGAAATGACACGCGTCATTGACGCAGTGAATTTATGATTTTATCATAATGCATCTTTATGCTAATATATCGCCAACCTTGACTTTTCTTCCGTTAATAAAGTCGGTTGCGTTCATTTTTCCCTTGCCCTCCGGCACAATGATATCAAGCGCGATTACGCCGTCCTGACATTTTACAAGGATTGCGCCGTCAAGAGAAACTATTTCACCGTTTGCGCCGTTTGACTTTATGTCTGTTTTATGCGCTTTGACTATCTTTAAAATTTTGCCGTCCGGTGTTTTTGTATATGACAACGGAATGGGTGACAGTCCTCTTATTTGGTTATGAATTTCATCTGATGATTTATTAAAGTCAATCAGACAGTCTGTTTTTAAAATTTTCTCTGCGTATGTGAATGTATCAGGCTGCTTTGTATATGTTGCCTCGCCCTTTTTAAGCAGGTCAACCGCTTTTAAAAGCGCGACGCTTCCTGCCTCGGCTAATTTATCGTGAACGGTTTCAAAATTGTCATTTTCCTCGATTGTTACCTTTTCCACTATGATTACATCGCCTGTGTCAAGTCCTATATCCATTTTCATTACGCTAACGCCTGTTTCCTTATCGCCGTCCATAATTGCTCTTTGGATAGGCGCAGCGCCTCTATACTTTGGTAGGATTGATGCGTGGTTATTAATACAGCCGTATTTTGGATAGTCTAAAACATAGCTCGGTAGGATTTTGCCGTATGCTACAACCACAATAAGGTCGGGATTTAGCTCCTTTAATGTATCAAGGAATGCTCCGTCCTTTAATGTTAATGGCTGATATACGGGCAAATTATTTTCAAGGGCAAATTTTTTCACATCACTTGGCGTAAGCACCATACCTCTGCCCTTTGGCTTATCGGGCGCGGTTACAACGCCTATAATATTTTCTCCGTTATTGTATAGCGCCTCAAGATTTCTTTTAGCGAAATCTGGAGTGCCCATAAATAGTATTCTCATTAATTTTCCTCGTCCTTAATTACCTTATCTGTATAAAGAATGCCGTCAAGGTGGTCAAGCTCGTGGCACATAGCCTTTGCTAAAAGTCCGTGGCCTGTAACCTCAATCACCTCGCCGTTACGGTTTAATGCTCTTACTGTTACATGCTCAGGTCTTTTTGTCATTCCCCATTCGCCGGGAACGGAAAGACAGCCCTCTTCGCTTTTCTGAAGTCCTGACTTTGCAATAATCTTAGGATTAATAAACTCAAAAAGTCCTTCCTCGGTTTCAATTACAACCACACGGCGTAAAACTCCTACCTGTACGGCTGCAAGTCCGCATCCGTTTGCGTAACGCATAGTTTCCACCATATCGTCAAGCAAGGTGAGTATTCTCGGTGTAATTTCAGTTACCTCACGGCTTTTCTTTCTTAAAAATTCTTCGTTACTGCTTTTAGTTACAATATTTAAAATTGCCATAAAATCTCCTTTGTTTATACACGCTTCGCGTGATTACAAGCTGCTTGGATTAAAATCTATTGATAAATAATTCCCTTTGGAATTCTTAGTGTATTCTAAGTAAATTTTTGAAAAGATTGCTCTTACTTGATTATTGAGCTTACATTTCAGTATTATTCGCTTACGGTACCGTCCCTGTGTTTTGTAAATTGGCGCTTCAAAGGGTCCGTATGCTATTACAGGCGTATTCAGTGTTTTCAGCTCCTTTTCCAAGTCCCTCATAAGCTTATCGGCATCATTATTCAATGCTTGCTCACTGACATATGATAATGTTATAAC
>JAFQAM010000030.1 GCA_017416885.1 Clostridia bacterium
ATTCCTCATACGGTAACCAAATCGGACTTGCAACAGGTATTGTAGATGAAATCTATCACGACGGTTATGCCGCAAAGCATATGGAGGTTGGTGCAGTTATTGCAGCAGCACCTGCTAAAAATGTAAGAAGAGAAGTGCCTGAGGATGGCGATATTGTAGTTCTCCTTGGCGGTAGAACAGGCCGCGACGGCTGTGGCGGAGCAACAGGCTCATCAAAATCTCACACAGTAGAATCTCTTGAAAGCTGTGGCGCAGAGGTTCAAAAGGGTAATGCGCCGGAGGAAAGAAAGCTTCAAAGACTCTTTAGAAACTATGAGGCTTGCCGTATGATTAAGCGCTGTAATGACTTCGGTGCAGGCGGTGTATCTGTTGCTATCGGTGAGCTTGCAGACGGTCTCTTGATTGATTTAAATGCAGTACCAAAGAAGTATGACGGTCTCGACGGCACAGAGCTTGCAATCAGTGAATCTCAGGAGAGAATGGCTGTTGTTATTGAAAAGGAAAATGTAGAGCGCTTTATGGAGCTTGCAAACAAGGAAAACCTTGAAGCAACAGTTGTGGCAAAAATAACAGCTGAACCAAGACTGAAAATGACATGGAACGGCAAAACCATCGTAGACTTGAGCCGTGAATTCCTTAACTCAAACGGCGCTGAAAAGCATATTGATATTGAATGTAATCCTGTTAAGGATTATGCAAAGGAAATTCCTGCTGATTTCGAAAACGGTCTTGTTGAGCTTATGTCCGACCTTAATGTTTGCTCAAAGAGAGGACTTAGTGAGCGTTTCGACTCTACAATCGGCGCAGGCACAGTATTAATGCCATTCGGCGGTAAAAACCAAAGAACACCTATTCAAGCAATGGTACATAAAATCTCTTGCGAAAAGGGACATACAGACGATTGCTCACTTATGTCATGGGGCTATAATCCATTCATTTCAGAAAAGAGCCCATTCCACGGCGCATATCTTGCAGTTGTTGAATCAGTTTCTAAGCTTATTGCAACAGGCGCAAAATTTGAGGATGTTTATTTAACCTTCCAGGAGTATTTTGAAAAGCCAACAAAGGACGCAACCCGTTGGGGTAAGCCAATGTCAGCATTACTTGGCGCATTCAAGGCTCAAAAGGATTTAGGCATCGGCTCAATCGGTGGTAAGGACTCAATGAGTGGATCATTTGAAAAATTAGATGTTCCACCAACACTTATTTCATTTGCGGTAACAACAGAAAAGATAAATGTTATCACCTCACCTGAATTTAAGAAGGCGGGAAGCAAGGTTGTACTCTTAAAGCCTGAGTATGACGAAAACAACCTGCCAAAGGTTGACTCACTCCTTGCAGTATATAATAAGGTAGCTTCCATTGTAAGAAACGGCAAGGCTCTTGCAATCTACACTCCAACAATCGGCGGTGTAGCAGAAGCAATTGCTAAAATGGCAATGGGTAACGGCTATGGCTTTAAGTTTAATGACGAGCTGACACTTAACGATATCTTCGGATACAACTACGGCTCATTTATTATCGAGCTTGATTGCACCTGTGATATCGGTACAACTCTTGGTTATACAACTGAAAATGCTGAATTTGTATATGGCGACAAGAAGGTTTGCGCTTGCAAGGTGAATAAAGCATACGAGGATAAGCTCGAAAGCGTATTCTCTTGTAATATCGCTTCGAACAGCGAAAAGCCTGAAACAATTTCCTTTAATACAGATAAACGCTTCGGCGCTAATATCAAGGTAGCAAAGCCAAAGGTATTAATCCCTGTATTCCCGGGCACAAACTGCGAGTTTGACTCCGCAAAGGCGGTAAACGATGCAGGAGCAGAAAGCGAAATTTTCGTAATCAACAACCTAAGCGCAGAAGGCATTAAGAGAAGCGCAGAGAAATTTGCAAGCAAGCTAAAGCAGTCACAAATGGTATTTATTCCTGGTGGCTTCAGCGGTGGAGACGAGCCGGACGGCTCAGGTAAGTTTATTACCGCATTCTTCCGTGGCGCGCAGGTTAAGGATGCAGTAACTGATTTGCTTGACAATCGCGGCGGATTAATGTGCGGTATCTGTAACGGCTTCCAGGCTCTTGTTAAGTTAGGACTTGTACCGTACGGTAAGATTATAGATACAGACGAAAATTGCCCAACACTTACATTTAATAATATCTCAAGACACCAATCTAAGATTGTAAGAACAAG
>JAFQAM010000277.1 GCA_017416885.1 Clostridia bacterium
CCCTGTAACAAACAAAAACACAGTAAGTGTTAATTTCCCTGATAATGCAGGCATCAAGACATGGGCATTTAAATCATTCGGCGGCTACGGTACAAGAGCAAAGAATAATATTTTATTTGTTTACTGTCCTAACACCTTAACCGTTTTTGACCATAACCCATTCCAGGAAACACAGGTAATTGTTGCTGAGATTGATGATGAGACACCGGTTACACAAATTCCACAGAATTTTGCTCACGAGGCAAGAAATCTTGAGTCAATCAATATTCCTGCAGCTGTTACTTTAATCAACGGTGACAGCGGTAAAAACGGAGCGCCTTTTTATAATGGATATTCTTTAGAAAGCGTTACATTTGCTTCAATGGATAATCTTACAGTGATGAAGAAAAGCGTATTTGCAAACTGTACTTCATTAAAGACAGTAAAATTACCGAATTCAGTAACAGAAATCGGTGAGCGTTGCTTTGAAAACTGTAAATCTCTTACAAGTGTTAGCTTAGGCGCTTCAGTTACTAAAACAACAGGATACAGTGTATTCCGTCTATGCAATAGCTTAAATGTATATTATATCCCATCAACATTACAAACTGTATTCCAGCATACATTTACACACGACAGTGGAGCAGGACCTGCAAATACAGTATTCTTCTATGTTGGTACAAAAGCTGAGCTTGAAACATTTTATAATGCTTCAGTAAGCGGAAAAAATAACGATAGAGTAACATCTGGCTATAAGGCTGAAAATGTTATTGAATGGGATCCAACAAAGCCTGATAGCTACTATATCGATCTTGCTACTACAAATAATTGTAAATATTATGTTTACGGATACAACGCTTGCAATGCATTCTATAACGGCATCCACACTGAAAAAACAGAGGACAACAATGCTTGTTGGTTAACAGAATGCGCAAAATGCGGCGTTAAGGATGTATATTCAGGTAACGATAATACACATAACCTCACAACTGAAATGCTTTATGAAAATTACTTAGCAAACGGCGTTAAGAAATCATACTGCACAAATGCAAAATGCACACACCCTGTAACAGAGGAAGCATTAGCGCCACTCTTTACATTCAAGGGCTACTCATCAAACAATGACGGAGAAATTTGTGTAACATATTTAATTGATAAGGATGCAATCAATGTATATACAGAATTCTGCAAGGATTCAGTTAAGCTCAGCTACGGTATTGTATGCGCAGCTAACAATACAAATCCGTATGAGCTGACAACAAATGTAGTTAAGGCAGACCTTACAAACGAAGCATACACAGCCGTTGACTTTAAGCTTTCGGGCTTAAGCGAAGCGACAAAGGATGTTGCAATATCAATGAATATGTATGTTGCCGAAACAAAGGGCGATAATACCACAGTAAAATACTTAACAAGCCAAGGCACATCAACCTCAGCAGAAGCAGTTACCTACGCATCTGCGCCTAAAGAAGAAAACTAAAATAAAAAAATTCTCCCAATCAAATGGGAGAATTTTTTTATCTGCCTACACTCTATATCACACATTACTTGCTTCGCAAGTCGATATATTTGCTTCGCAAATTCGATATAGCCTACGGCTTCGATATATTTCGCAAGCGAAATTCGATATATTTTGCTTAGCAAAATGAGAAAACCACATCCTACACCCTATATCTTATATCCTATATCCTAATTTTTCGGCTTACTGTTAAATATCAGCGAAGCCAAAATAGCCAAAGCAAGCGTAGCCGCAATACCACCCGATGTAGCAGTCAATCCACCGGTCAAAGCGCCGAAAAAGCCTTGCTCATCTACCGCCTTTTCAACACCTCTCGCAATTGCATAGCCAAAGCCTGTAAGAGGAATTGTAGCGCCGCATTTTGCAAACTCTACTATCCGCCCATAAATACCTAATGCGGTAAGTAAAACACCCGAGCAAACATACAAAACTAAAATTCTTGCAGGTGTTAATTTGGTTTTATCAATTAAAATTTGAGCAATAGCGCAGAGAACTCCGCCGACTAAAAATACCCATAAATAACTCAGCATATATCACCTCTCAAGCCTGATTAAATGTGATACCGCGGGAATAGATGAGCCTTGAAATAAGGTCATAGGACTCATAAGCGCGCCCGTTCCGATTACCAATACATTATTATAAATACCCGCTTCAAGCTTTTTCAGTATTTCACAGGATAAAACAATAGCGGAGCAGCCGCATCCCGAGCCACCTGCGTGTACATCCTGTCTTTTTCTGTCAAATACCATAAGACCGCAATCATTGTGGTTGTTTCTTATATCTATCCCATCTCTTAAAAGCAAATCCTTCAGAATTTCGCTTCCCTCATAACCAAGGTCGCCCGTTGCAATCAAATCAAAATCGGAGGGAGACTGCGAACTTTCCTTAAAGTATCTCTTTAATGTGTCATAACAGGATGGAGCCATCGCCGCCCCCATATTGTTAATATCAGTTATTCCCATATCAACCGTTTTTCCAAACATAGCCTCAGTGATTTTCACATTACCGCTATCGCCTAAAATATAAGCTCCCGAGCCGGTAACAGTCCATTGAGCGGTAGGCGCCCTTTGTCCGCCATACTCCAACGGAAAACGGAATTGTCTTTCGCTTGCGCAAAAATGAGATGATGTAACAGTAGCGCATACAGTAAAAATTCCACCCGCATACATACAGGAAGCAAGGGCAAGCCCCTCAACGCATGTTGAGCAAGCGCCGTATAATCCCACATAAGGAATATCATAATCAATTAAGCCGTAATTTGAACCAACGCATTGATTAAGTAAATCACCCGAAAACAAAATATCTACATCAGTGTCGCTTAATTTGGCTTTTTTCATAGCTCCATGCACAGCGCGCCTTTGCATTTCGCCCTCTGATTTTTCCCAGGTGTCCTTGTTAAACTTATTGTCAAGGCTGCATTCATCAAATAATTTGCCAAGCGGACCCTCATATTCCTTTTTGCCTGCTACACAGTATGAGGAAATAATATAAGGCGTGCGCTTGAATTTTATCAACTCTCTTTGCATTATCCCATCGCCCCCGCTAAATAGTAAATTATTCCGTATGCTATACCGCTTAAAATGCCATATAAAATCACAGGACC
>JAFQAM010000278.1 GCA_017416885.1 Clostridia bacterium
CGAGCAGTTTCAAATGAGAAAACAGGTTGGATTACAAGGCGAAAAAGTGCAGGCAATTAAAGAATTGTCAAGCTTTTTCAACGCAGTAAGGCAAGCTGTTTTCCATTTCAAACCAAACGGGTTCGATTCCCGTAAGGCTAA
This sequence comes from Clostridia bacterium, assembly GCA_017416885.1. Taxonomy (GTDB): domain Bacteria; phylum Bacillota; class Clostridia; order Oscillospirales; family CAG-272; genus RGIG2000. The sequence continues at coordinate 142 of JAFQAM010000278.1, forward strand.
CCGCTGGCGGCTGACTGCTCAAAAAGCGACTTTAGTCGCTTTTACAATTAAAAAGCAAGGCTTAATATATTCCTTCACAATATCGGGATACTTTTCTATTGCCCACTTTTCAGGCAATGGCTCGCAAACTGTGTCAATAATAAAGCCCGCCTTTGCAAGCGCGGTTATAATAGCTCCGAATGTACGGTGATACTTTATCACATCATCAATAAGCCATCTAATATGCCGTTTGCCCATTTGATTGTAGTTTGACATTGTATAAGAAACTCTTTTGCCGTTTTCATCACGGTTATAATGTCCGTTGCCGTCAAATGTAGCGGTGGAAATCGGATGCTCCTGCGAAAAGAGAAGCGTGCCGCCGTCATTCAGCGCTGAGTACATTTTCTTGGCAAAATTCTCAAAATCCTCAATGTAGTGAAAAGCAAGGGAGCTGTAAATCAAATCAAATTTTTCATTTAAGGTGTCAATATCCGTCATACTCATATTGAGATACTTGATTTTTTCGTGTCCGTTTTCCTTTTTGGCGATTTCAAGCATCTTTTCTGAAATATCAATGCCCACCGCATTTTTTGCGCCCTTATTAATAAATTCCATACAGTTATGACCGTAGCCGCATCCTAAATCAAGTACACTCTTGTTATTTAAATCGGGAAGCAGCTTTTCCATAGCAGGCTGTTCAAGTAAAGCGTTTAAGTTAATTTCGCCGTTTCTTAGCTCCATATATCCCTTAAAAAACTCTTCATTATCAAAAACATTCTGCTTTTGCGCGCTTAAATTTTCCATAGTCCACCTCACAGTTAATTTGTTATTTTAAGTATATCACACCGAAAACAATTGTCAATAAAATATTTCCATAATTTAATAATTTATAGGGAATTAATCGTTTCATTCTATTGTTTTTATATCAGATTTATGATACAATAATAGTGAGCTTACTTTAGCATACTAAAATATTTTAGAGAGGATAAAATGAAGCAGGTAGAAAGAAAATACAGATGCGTCCCCTTTTGGTCGTGGAATGACACACTAAAAAGCGACGAGCTTGTAAAGCAGGTCGAATGGATGAATGAAAACGGTGTGGGTGGCTTTTTTATGCACGCAAGAGGCGGACTTAAAAGCGAATATTTAGGTGAAAATTGGTTTGATTGCATCAAGGCGTGCTCTGAAAAAACCAAAGAGCTTGGCATGGAAGCATACGCCTATGACGAGAACGGATGGCCAAGCGGATTTGTAGGCGGCAAGCTTCTTACCGACATAGAAAATCACGATAAATACTTAACATACAATATCGGTAACTACGACGAAAACGCACTTGTTTCCTACAAAATTCAAGGACAATTTCTTCTAAGAACTAAGGAAAAATGCGACAATTGCTTAAATGTGTATGAGCACTATTCCACCTCAAATGCCGATATTTTAAACCCCGAGGTTGTGGATAAATTTATTGAGCTGACTCATAAGCAATACGCAAAGCGCGATACCTATAACCTGAAGGGCTTCTTTACCGATGAGCCACAGTATCAGAGATGGGGCTCGCCGTACACAAAAATGCTTCCAAAATACTTTAAAGAGGTATATAACGAGGATATTTTAGATAAATTGGGCTTGCTTTTCGTAGAAAAAAGAGGATATCGCGAATTCCGTTATAGATTTTGGAAAGCGATGCAAGAGCTGATGCTTGAAAATTTTGCTAAGAAAATCTACGATTGGTGCGACGGGCGCGGATATAAGCTGACAGGACACTATATTGAGGAGGGCTGCCTCTGTGGTCAAATGGAATGCTGCGCAGGTATTATGCCATTTTATGAATACGAGCATATCCCTGGCATTGACTATTTAGGCGCTTGGCTTGGCAATGAACTGTCAGGCAAGCAATGCTCAAGCGTAGCAGCCCAGCTTGGCAAAAAACAGGTTTTAACAGAAACCTTTGCAGGCTGCGGATGGGATGTAACCCCTAAACAGCTTAAAAAAATCGCCGAGCTTCAATATGTAAGCGGTGTAAATTTAATGTGTCAGCACTTGCTTCCGTACAAGGAGAATGGACAGAGAAAAAGAGATTATCCTGCACATTTTTCAAGCGTAAATCCTTGGATAGAAAAAAGCTACAAGGACTTTAATGACTATTTTTCATACCTTGGCAAAACATTAGCCGAAAGCGACGAGGTAGTAAGAGTAGGCGTTTTACATCCAATCCGTAGCGCATATTTTGATTATAAACGCTTCCCAACTGAGGATTATCACGGTCTTGGTAATCTTGAAAGAAAGCTTGATGCTTTAATGACGAAGCTTTGTAATTTAGGCATAGGACACCATTTTCTTGATGAAACCTTGCTCGCTAAACACGGCAAGGTCGAAGGCGACAAGCTGATTTTAGGTAAGTGTCAATATGACTGTATCATTTTACCAACTATGTACACAATGGATAAAACCACAGAGGAGCTTTTAAGAGAGTATGTGTATAACGGCGGCAGAATTCTTCTGACCGATAAAAAACCGTCATTTTTAGAGGGAAGCAGATATAACTATAATTATTTAAGAAGTAACACCTCATTTGAAGAAATTATTGACACAGAGCCTTGTAAAATCCTAAATAATGATGATGTTCGCATTACATATCGCAAGGACGCAAACGGCAGAGAATTTATTTACTGTGTAAATTTAGGCAAGGAAATCACAGTAGATTTTCAGCTTAAAAACGGTACATCCTTTGAGTGCTATGACATAATAAGCGACACTTGGTCGGTAATTTCCACCTCAGTTCATTTTGATGAGGGAAAAAGCTACCTTCTTTATGTGTCCGATAAGGAAATAGACGAATCAAAAGAGCTAAAGCCACTCTATTTAGAAAAGAAATTCACACTTAAAAACCAATGCGAAAACTATATTACTCTTGACACATTGTACTATTCATTTGACGGAAATGAATACACCGAGCCAAGACATCATATGTGCGCATTCAGTGAGCTTCTTGATAAAAAATATAAGGGCAAGCTATACCTGAAATATAATGTAAATATCCACACTCTCCCTGCAAAATGTCAGCTTTTATGCGAAAATACCAACCTTTTATCAGTATCCGTAAACGGACAAAATGCAGTAAATCCGCAAAGCTGTGATTTTGATGTAACAGAGCTATGCTATGATGTTTGCAATTTGCTAAAAACAGGAGAAAACGAAATAGTATTGGAAATGGACTACTACCAGGGCGAAAATGTTTACTATGCGCTCTTTGGCGAAAATGTAACAGAAAGCCTTAAAAACTGTCTTGCATACGATAGCAACATTGAAGCAATCTACTTGCGAGGAGATTTCGGTGTTTACGGCAATTTTGAAAGCCACCAAAAGGAAAGCGTTCTTTTAGGTGATACCTTCTACCTTGACACACAAAAAAGCACCGTAGAGTGTCTGATTTCAGACGGCTTCCCGTTTTTTAAGGGAGACATAACACTGTCTCAAAGCATTGAAATAAGCGACACAGATTACGAGCTGATTTTACCTGACGGATTCTTAACCGTAGAAGTAAAAATCAACGGTCAGTACGCGGGCAAAATGATGTTTTCAAACCGCCTTGATATATCAAAATATCTAAGTGTAGGCAAAAACGAAATAGAGCTTACCGTAACGGCAGGCCTGCGCAACCTCTTAGGCCCATTCCACGATAACGAGGGCGAGCCGGGCTTTGTCGGCCCCGACACCTTCGAGCGCTTCGGCTCGTGGCAAAACGGCAAAAGCAATCGCTATAATCCAAAATACGCATTCAAAAAGGGAATTATTTAATATTTTCCCGTTTTGCTAACCTGTGGTTGACAAAACAACCGATGGTTTCTTGAAGAAGCAGACGCTTTATGCTACTATTAACGCAGTTAGCAAGAGTGTTAACGAAAAGGAGAAAACTATGAAGAAAACGAAACTGTTAATATTATTTGTCCTCTTAATCGTATCCTTGTTTTCTATGTTTTTGCTATCAGCTTGTATGGTGGTGCCAAACACAAACACTGATGCTTTATCATTTGATGATGCAAGCTACATTTACGATGGAACACCAAAATCCATAGAGGTTAAAGGCTTGCCAAGTGGCGCCTCATTAACATATGATAAGGCAACATCATATACGGATGCAGGAATTTATCCTGTAACTGCCACAGTTACAACATGGGCAGGGGATAAAATTGTGTTAAAAGCAACACTTACAATTACAAAAGCAAAATACGATATGAGTGGAATTTGTTTTAATCCAGAAACATTTGTATATGACGGCGAGGGTAAAAGCATTGAAATTGAAGGCTTGCTACCTGAGGGAGTAACAGTTACCTATGAGGGCAACGGAAAAAGCAGCTACGGCTCGCATACTGTTATAGCTAAATTTACATCAACAAATAACAATTATGAGAAAATTCCTGATATGTCTGCATCATATACGATATATGATGCATCAGGGCTGCCGTTTTACGAAATTACCTTTGATTCAAACGGCGGCAGTGAGGTTGAAATGCAAACGGCTTTACAAGGAAGCCATATAACCATGCCAACAGCACCGAGAAAAAACGGTTATATTTTTGACGGTTGGTATTATAATGATAGTATTTGGGATTTTAGTTCGGCAATAGTTGATAAACATATGACTCTTGTGGCAAAATGGATATCTGCCTATACTTATAAGAAAAACGAAAGTGGCGGAATTACAATTACGGGCTATAAGGGCAACGAAGCAGAAATTATAATACCCGAAACAGTAGACGGTTTAACTGTTACCGAAATCGGCGAGCTTGGTAAAAACGAAAGTATAACCTCAATTACATTACCAAGCACTTTAAAAACAATAAAATCAAAAGCATTTTATAGGTTGAAATCTCTTAAAACCGCGGTAATCCCATATGGAGTTGAAGTGATTGAGGAAAACGCCTTTGGCTCATATAATCTCTATGCTTTGGAATATAGGGGATGTAGTGCACTTGAAAGCATTGAAATTCCTGAAAGCGTGACATTTATAGGCGAATATGCATTTGGTGGTTGTATATCACTTAAATCCATTAAGTTTCCAAGCAGCTTAGAGGTTATTTCCGAAAGTGTTGTAGGAGGCTGCACATCACTTGAAAGCGTTGAAATTTCCAACGGTACTAAAATTATAGATGATTATGCATTTAGCGGTTGCACCAATCTAAAAACTGTCATTATCCCTGAAAGTGTTATCAAAATAGGAGATAATTTGTTTAGCGGTTGTAGCAGTATTGAATACAAAAAAGAAAAAAGCATCAGATATTTAGGCTCAGACTCAAATCCGTATTTAATCTTGGTACAAATCATTGATACCGCCGCTACAAGCGCAATGATAAATCCAAATACAAGATTTATCCATTCAAACGCATTCGAAAATTGTTCACAGCTTACATCGGTATCGATTCCTGATACAGTTGTATCAATAGGCACTTATGCATTTTACGGTTGTTCAAAGCTATCTGATGTGAATATTCCAATAGGTGTAACTGAAATATGTGAAGAGACATTCTTTCGTTGCTTTGCATTAAAATCTATTTCATTGCCCGAGAGCTTAACCTATATAGGGCAGGGTGCATTTTATGAGTGTGGTATAGATACGATAGCTATACCTGATAATGTAGTCGAGATAAGCAGAAATGCATTTAGCGAAACAGACTTAACCTCTATAAGATTTGGCGTGAACAGCAAGCTTGAAATGATAGGCGAAAATGCTTTTTCAGGAACAAAGCTTACTTCGTTTTATTTGCCAAAGGGTGTTAGGAAGTTAGAATACCGTTCGTTATACTCACAAAAATTAAAAAGCTTGATAATCGCAAAGGATAGTCAGCTTGAAAAAATTAATTCTAATGCAACATACGGTAATATAACTACCGTATATTATGGAGGAAGTGCCGAGGATTGGATTGATATATTAATCGATACTAATAAGGACATATTAAATGCAAAGCGCTACTATTACAGCGAAACAAAGCCTGTCGAGGATGGCGACTATTGGTACTATGATGAAAAAACATGCACACCTGTTATTTGGTAAAAAAATCACTCTGCAACCGCAGAGTGATTTCTCTTTATTTACCGTATGAATTATAGCTTACAAATATGAAACCGTTATTTACAACCTGCTTTGATTGTAGGTAATTAACAGATATTGTATTTCCGTCGATATCAGTAATATGAACATAGGAAGCCATAAGAAGCATTACATCCTTATGCGCATCGGTGGTAAATCCGTTAATTCTTAACTCATAAGAAGCATATTTTATAGCATTATTAACCGGCGCTTTTATTACTACGCCATTTTCCAGTTCAACCTCATTTCCGTTTTCATCAAGAGGCATATTGCTGCCAAGCACAGCTTGCGCAGCTGCTACAATACCGAAATTAACCGTGTTTCCTGTGATTTTTTCATATTGCTCGATGGCATCGTAATTTGCGCTAAAGGCAATATAAATCTCAATATCGCCATTTGCCGGAACTGAAATTCCCTTGAAATCAAATAAAGCCGGCGCAGATATAGCTTCCGATTTGCCACAATTTGCGCAGATGCCTGTAATAGTGCCGCTTTCAAGGAAGCTATCGTATGAAACGGTAGCGTTGTCAAAGCTTATATTATGTGAAGAGGTAATAATTTCCTTTGTTGTATCAAGGAAAAATCTAATATATGAGGACGGAGCTAAATCGTCAAATACCTTAGCGCCGTTTTCGATTGCTTTTTTATTTGATTCGTTAGATAAAACAATACATTTTAAACTTGTATATTCGCTTCTTGAGCTGCCGCCAAGCTCAAAATAGAACGGACCAAAGGAAGTAGTTTCAATGATTGAAACATCACTCTTGAACTCGATATATTCAAGACGCGGGCTACCAAGACCTGTTTCGCTTGATTTTACACTAAATGCTTGAGTTTCAATTCTTGTAACATTTTCGCCGAAAACAAGACTTGTAACAAAGGTTGTAGCGTTGTTAAATGCACCTTCTCTTATTACTCTTGCATTAATAATTAAGTCGCCACGAAATGCTTGTCTTGTACCGTTAAATGCATCGCCTTCAATAGTATCAAGCTTTGCAGTAGGAAAATTCTTTACTTCTTTAAGCTTGTTTGCATTTTTTGCAAAGCAAAAGGGAATGGAAATCAATTGACTGTTTTTTCCGAAGTCAATGCCTCTTAATTGGTCAACGCATTGGTTCATATCGTGAGTTTTTGTCATTGTGCCCGGAAAAGAAACATATCCGCAAACATTTTTAAAATATTTGTTTGTCTTAATTGATGAGTTCACATTAAAATATGTGATTAAATTTTCTCCTAAATAAGCAGGAAATACAAATTTTGTTAGATAAGTATTGCCAATATCTGATGATGATATGCCAAGAGAAGCAAGTGATTTTTCAATTTCTTCTGTATTGAGTTGGTTTAAGGTGTTACCGCTACCGATATAGTATTTTTCATCATCAAATACTATAAAGTGCGTTACCGTGTCACCTTCCCAAAGTAAGTTTTCGGGAATTGGCTCTAAATAAGCTTCCTTTGCGCTTGCAGCAACTGCAAAAGAGCATAAAGCCAAAACCGCAAAAAATACAGTTAAAAGTAATTTTTTCATATTATTCTCCTTAAAATAAAATCGTGCTATAAAGATTATAGCACGATTTCAAATATTTGTCAATTAAAACAGTAAAATAATACATTCAGCAGCCAATGCAGACAAGCAAGAGGCAATAGCAACAAATGTCAGCCCCTTGCCACGGTATGCAAAGAAGATGCCAACAATAAGTCCCACCACGCTTGAAATAATATTGCCCGTTGCATAAATTGCATCAGGAATAGTCATTGATGTAAGCACTGAAAATGGAATATAGTAAAGAAATGACTTTACATACTTATTTGTAATATTTTTCTTTACCGCCACAAAGGGAATAGCTCTTATAAGATAAGTTGATCCCGACAAAATCAAAAGATAAATTAAGAAATCATTCATTTTCGTTTTCCCCCTTATCTTTGATAGGGAACAAAAATGCTCCTGTAAGTGACGCAATAATTGCGCATATGCTTATGGAAATACCTCTTGGTATATCTCTTAAATAAGGTACATAATAGAGAATACAGCTTAAAAAGGCGGTAATGCAAATAACAATTATAATAGGCTTTGATTTTTTAGCAGGCGGAATAACAATAGCTAAAAACATACCGTAAATTGCAATGCAAAGTGAGTTCATAATTACAGGCGGAAGCACATTTCCAATCAAGCTGCCGAAAAGCGTGCCAAGTGTCCAACCAATCCAAGGAGCGCATGACAAGCCTAAAAATAGCTTAGGCGTTGCTCCCTTTTCCTGTGATGCAACGGCAAAAATTTCATCAGTAATGAAAAAGCCAAGAAGCCATCTTTTTATCCCCTTAAAATCAGATGATACAGTTTGCGAAAGCGAAACCGACATAAAGGAATAACGCATATTTATTGTCAACTGTGATACAAGCATTGTAATGTATTGCCCCGGATTAACCATAACCTGTATTCCCGCAAGCTGACCGGCTGATGTTAATGTCAGCATAGAAATCAGTACGGCTTGATACCAGGAAAAGCCGTAGGATACAGCCATAATACCAAAAGTAAAGGATACCGAAAGATATCCAAGTCCAATAGGGACACCTAACCTAAGTCCCCTCAAAAAGTCCTTCATTTTATTGCCCTTCTTGAAAAAATATGTGGATATTATAGCACAAGCAGTCACATATTTCAATACATTATATAATAAAATCAGCGCATTTCCGAATAAAAGAAATGCGCTGATTAAAACTATTTTATATTGTAATAAGGCTTTCCAGGTCTTTCGCGATAAACAACTCCCTCACGCATAAGCTGATTAAGAATTTCCCTTGCCTTATAATAGCCGATTTTGAATTTTCTTTGAATAACGGAGATATAGAAGCAGTCAATTGTTTTGACAAACTCTCTTACCTCATTTAATAAATCCCCATCAATTGGCTTTAAGCTTTTTATGTAATTGTCAACAAAGACCTGAAGCTCCTTGCTTTTACAGTCATCATCCCAATAATAGAAGCTTAATCGCGAGGTATCAAATGGCTCACTCTCTAAGCTAACGCGTTGAAGCTTATATGAGTAGCTACTCAAAAGCGCTTCATTATCATTTAGCTTTTCAGCGCCCCCTTGACCCAAGCAAGATATAGAAGCGTTTCTATCCTTAACCTTGGACACAAGCTGCACAGGAATATTTGCAAGTGTATAGCGATTTACCGAGCTTATATCTATATTTGTAGAGCCTAAAATAATATGAATACCTGCGGCTCTTGCTTTTTGAGTCAGCCTTATAATTCCATTACCAACCTCACGGTTAAGTGAGAAAAGCCTGTCATAATCATCAATGGCGATTACAATTCTTTTCATCTGTTTTCTTGTGTCATTACTGTATTTACCGTTGTATTCAGCGATATTTCTTACTAAGCTTTGCTCCATTAATTCAAATCTGTGCTCCATTTCAGTAACCATATATCTTAGAATACCGCTAACATAATTGTCATCATCTGTAATCTCATTTATAACACAAGGAAGAGGATTAAACTCCCTGTATTTTTCCTTTTTACCGCAGATAACAAAATCCACCTTATCTACATATTCGGTAGTCAACTGATAAAGAATATTAAGTAGCGCCCAATGTGTGCTGTTACCGCCAACGAGTAAATGCGGTGCTTCAATTAGATTTAAATTAACCGCATCCCCATTATCATCATAGCCAACACTAAAATCAAGAGAAAAATTTTCTTTTTCGTAAAGCGTTTTTTTCGGCTTTTCAATTTCAAATGTGTCAAAGCCTTCCTCTTTATCCCGAGCAACCATTTTTTCTAATTCCTCAAGAAAATCTATTAAATCCTTATCGTCGTCGTACATATGTATCCCTCACTGTCAATATACTTTATTTCATTATATCATAGAGAGGGAAGCAATTGCAAGATTTATTCCAATTATAAAAGAGAAGCTTAAATCAATTTTATTATGAATTATCATCTCGTCATATAAATTGCAAAATCTTGCATAAATTGCATCTTTAGAGCATCAACTACACTTGCGGGGATTTATAGTTAGGAATACCGTCAACAAGCATCTGCATCTCCCGTTTAGTTTTTGTATTTCTGGACCGTTCAATAATTTCGTCCTGTGTCATATCGTCCATAGAAAGAAACGCATTAAACGCGCTTATATTGTGAGCAAGCGCCATAGAAAATCCAAGAGGTAATCCCTCACCTAAATTATATTTATTATCATTCATAAAAAACCTCATAATAGCAAGTAGCTATTACTATTATAAGTAGAACCGCCAAAAAGATGTTTGGCAATTTCAGGCGAGCGCACTGTTCTTGTGACTTAATGCAAAAGGATAGCTGAATGCTGACCGCTAACCAGCACTAACAACTAACCGCTAAAACATCTTGACAAAATACGAATTTTTTATTATAATATTAGCGAACTAATCTGGACGGTTGCGCCGTAGAATGCCGAAAGGTACTATGGTGAGGAAAGTCCGTGCTTCACAGGGCAGGATAACTGATAACATCAGCCGAGGGTGACCTTAGGGAAAGTGCAACAGAAAATTACCGCCGAGCAATCGGTAAGGATGAAAACGCGAGGTAAAAGCTCAC
>JAFQAM010000279.1 GCA_017416885.1 Clostridia bacterium
CGATGTTTTCATTTCCTCGCTGTCGTCCTCTAAAATCGGACACTCCTCAAAGGATTTTTTGTAAATCGATCTTACATACTCATATCCCTCATCACTGTTAGATACACTGTCCCTGAATAAAGAGGGACGAAGACGAGGCGAGTGTATCCAAGGGAAAAAGTCCGAATATAGCATTTCGGGACGGTAAAACCAAGGATATCCGCCAAAAATTTCATCAGAGCACTCACCGCTAAGTCCAACCGTATGTCGCTTTTTTATCTCTCTACAAAAATACAGCAAAGAGGAATCAATATCCGCCTGCCCGGGCAAATCCCTATATCCTGTGGCTGAAATTAACTCATTTGCTAACACATCATTTTTGCAAGTCAGCACACTGTGATTTGTCCCCAAATAATCCGCCGCATATAAAGCAAAATCATCATCCTTCTCAGGCTGAAATAAGCTGTTTTTAAAAGCTTCCTTGTTGCCCTCATACTCAAATGAGTATGTATCAAGTATGTTCCCCTTTTCCTTGCAATATTCCTGACCGATAGCAGACACCACGCTTGAATCAAGACCGCCGGAAAGAAGCACACATAACGGCACATCTGACACCATTTGTCGCCTTATAGCATCACGCATCAGCTCCCTTGTTTTCTCAATTGCATAGCTCCTGTCCTTAAAATATGGCTTAGCCTTAATCTTCCAATATTTCCATATTCTTTTACCGCTCTTACCAAATGTCATACACTGCGCAGGACTTAATTCTGAAATATCGCAAAAAACACTTTTTCCCGACACGAAATTAGGACTTAAATACAAAATCTCCCAAAGTCCCTTTTTGTCAACATTTGATGAAATAAGCGGATTTTGAAGCATAGCTTTTATTTCCGACGCAAATATCAGCGTGCTATCCTTTATAGCATAATAAAGAGGCTTCACCCCAAACCTATCCCTTGCTAAAAAGACACGCTCCCCGTCATAAACACAAAAAGCAAAAATTCCGTTCAAGTATTCAGGACAGTCCTCACCGTAAATAATGTAAGCATAAAGCACCACCTCAGTGTCACAATTTGTCCTTAATTCAATCCCTCTTTTCTTAATATCACGCCTTATTTCATCGCAGTTGTAAATTTCACCGTTATATACAATAGTATATTTTTTGTTCCCATATATTACACTCATTGGCTGATGCCCGTTTTCAATATCCATTACACTTAGCCTGTTATGACCAAGACAAGCATATCTGTCCTCAAAAATATCACTGTCATCAGGACCTCTGTGCTTCATAACATCATTCATTTTCTTAACCGTATCATATCTTTTATCCGAAGGCGATATAAAATCAACCTCACCGCAAATTGAACACATATAATTACCTCGTAGAATTAAAATATCACTTTTACTATTATATGTACAAATTTCCGATTTTTTCATATTCTTTAAAAAATATAGCTGCTTATTCGATTAAAATTTAACTTTATATTGAAATCGCTTTGGAAAATTTGTCTAATATATTTAGAATATATGGTATTTAACGGAGGGAAGATTTTTGGCTACGGACAAAAGCTTGAAATAATATAATTTTTTATAATAAGAAAGCACACTGAAAGAAAATCTTTCAATGTGCTTATTTTAAATAGTAATAGATTAATAATCGGTTGTATCCTCTGAAATATTAACTGCTTTGCCGTCGAATACAAATGTTTTAGTTTGCTTTTTATCAAGATTGTTTTCTTTAAAAGCATGCGTCCATACAATTTTGTCGGCTGCTCCTACAATAATATAATCTTCAGTTTCTTCACCGAAGCGCGGATTATAAATATTCAAGTAGAAACGATCGTCACCGTTATTTGTGAAGATATATGTCAAAATGCTATCTGATTTAGAAGATGATAACAGCTTGTAAAAATTGTCAAACGGTCTGCCCCCACATGGATCTTGGTTATATATCTTAACACATTCTGCAGTTTTATATATGACCACGGCAAAAGAATCAATTTGATAACAGATTTCAAAGCTGTTTGTTTTAGTATTGAAAATCCATTCGCTTTTGGGCTTTCTGTTTGTATTTATATACTTGGTATATTTTTTTATATTATTTTCATAGACACGCCTGTCATAATCTTTTAAAACATTCAATATATTTTCAAAAACAAATTTTCTTGGCTCATATTCACCATATACCAACGGATATTCTTTTTTTAGATTTTCTCTATCTTTCACCTCAACCTTACTGTAATGCTCAAACGCACAGGAATTAACAAGCAGTTCTATTGCTGCTTTTGCTGTAAAAACAGGAAAACCGTCAACCTCAGTATTGCCTCTCCAATCCTCTGTATAACAATGAATTAATCCCATTTTTTTGTGAATTTTAAAATCTTCACAAAAATCAATATTGTACGGTTTTAATATTTTTTTGCATTCCGTGATTATTTTAATTGAGTCAAACATATTTGAATTCCTCTTTATTATTTATTATCCTTAAATAGCTTTAATGTATCATAAATACTCTGCACCGAAATCAGCGACACATCATTAGGAATTTTTAAATCCGATGTGATAGATTTAGACGGTACCGCAATAGTATTAAAGCCAAGACGGAATGACTCGCTTATTCGCTTTTGCATATCTGTTACGCTACGGCATTCACCTGCCAATCCGATTTCACCGATTGCAAGTACATTTTCGGGAATAGGAATATCCTTTATGCTTGAAATAAGCGCAAGGGCAATTGCTAAATCAACAGATGGCTCATCAAGACTTAATCCGCCCACAACATTTAAGTAAATATCATTCTGTGAGAATTTAAGACCAAGCCTTTTTTCAAGCACGGCTAAAAGCAAGCAAAGCCTATTGTAATCAACACCGTTTGAGGTTCTACGCGGAGCAGGGAATGTAGTTGGAGTTACAAGCGCCTGTACCTCTGCAATCAAAGGCCGCGAGCCCTCAACAACACAAACCGCACAGCTGCCGCTGACACCTGTGGGCCTACCCGATAAAAGCACCTCTGACGGATTAGGAACTTCCTTTAATCCCACATCAGTCATTTCAAAAACACCAATCTCATTTGTAGAGCCAAAACGGTTTTTAATCGCGCGAATTATTCTGTAAGACTGAAATCTTTCGCCCTCAAAGTACAATACCGCATCCACCATATGCTCTAAAACCTTAGGACCGGCAATTGTGCCCTCTTTGTTAACATGACCAACCAAAAGTACAGAAAAGCACTTGCTTTTAGATGTTGCAATAAGCTTTATCGCGCATTCCTTAACTTGATTTATGCTACCGGGAATAGAAACGCAATTAGGATCAAACATAGTCTGTATAGAGTCAATAATAACAACCTTAGGTGAGAGCTTTTCTACCTGAGCTAATATATTATCGACATTAGTCTCAGTCATAAAATATGTGTTATCCCCATAAAGCCCAAGCCTTTCCCCTCTTAGCTTTAACTGTCCCTTAGATTCCTCACCGGAAACATAAAGCACCGTGTTTTCAAGCTGAGAGCAAATTTGCATAAGTAATGTGGATTTACCAATACCTGGCTCACCTGCAAGCAAAACCACGCTGCCGTCAACAATTCCACCGCCAAGCACTCTGTCAAGCTCGCCGATACCTGTTGTTGAACGGATATAATCGGGCATTTCAATATCCTTAAATAATACAGGCTCTGAAAAATCCGATATTATCGATGTGCGTGTATTCTTAGGCTCAATTTTTGGCTGATAGGTTTCCTCAACCATAGTATTCCATTTTTTACAGGATGGACATTGACCAACCCATTTCGGATGCTGATAATCACATTCCGTACAAACAAAAACCTTTTTGTCCTTCATTTTTTAGTTCCTTTTGAAATTCAATTTTCATTTTGTAAAAGCGCAGAAAACAGAGTAACCGACAATTTTGCCCTGTAATCCTCATTTTTTAAATTGCTTAGCTCATTTTCATTGGATAAAAAGCCACATTCAACCAAAACCGCAGGACAGTCAATATTGTTTAAAATATAAATTGATGAATCCGCCTTTTTAATCTCTCTCTTATTATCCGTCTGTAAATATAGCCTCGTATTGCTTTTTATCCTGTTTGCAATATTAATGCTATTTTCATTGTTTTTTGAATAGTAAACCTGTAAACCGCTGTATTTTGACTGTGAAAACTTATTCATATGTATGCCCACATAAATTGCATTTTCATTTTCCTCAGTGATTTTTACCCTGTTTTTTAAATCGTAAACCTTCTTTTGCCCCGTGTAATCCTCTAAATCATCATAATAGTCATAGAGCAGAGTATCCTCTGTGCGTGTCATTTTAACATTATTTCCGTTTAACTCTAAAAGACAAGCAACAAGCGTGGCAATTTCAAGGTTCAAATCCTTTTCCAATGTGCCGTCAGAAGCAATCGCCCCTGCATCCTCACCGCCGTGACCGGCATCAATAACAAAGGTATATCCGCAATCATTTAAGGAAACCGATTTGCTTTTTTCATTTTTAGTCCTTAAATAATTTCCAAAATAAAGACCTAAAAGCAAAACTAAAATACAGGACACGATAGTAATTAACGCAAACTTAAATGTATAAAATAATGGCTTTTCATTTTTCATATTATCACCTCAATAAAGCATATGTGATAATACTGTAAAATTTAACCTGCTTTTATTCTATTCTGAAAACTCTTTTTGCATTTTCAGTGGTGATTTTTTCTATTTCCTCAATAGTAACACCGCGCTCAGTAGCAAGCTGAAGTGCAGTAAAATACATATAGGTTGAACGGTTCAGCTCACCTCTATGCGGTACAGGAGGTAAATAAGGGGCATCTGTCTCAATTAAAATTCTGTCACTTGGAACAACCTTACAGGCTTCCTTAGGCTGCTTAGCATTTTTATAAGTTACAGGCCCTGAAAAGGAAATATACCAACCCATTTTCACAAGCTCAGTAGCCATTTCAGGCGAACCGCTGAAGCTATGAAAAATACCTTTAACATTAGGAAAATCCTTAACCACATCAAGACAGTCTCCGTGCGCCTCTCTGTCGTGAATAATAACAGGCACATCTAATTTGCTTGCAAGCTCCATTTGCTTTCTGAAATAAAGCATTTGAGTCTCTCTTGGCACATCATCCCAGTGATAATCAAGACCGATTTCGCCAATAGCCACTACCTTAGGGTGCTTAAGTAGCTTTTCAAGCTCACATATTACAAAATCCACATCATCATATAGAATTGCATCTGATGGATGAATACCAACGCTTGCATAAACCTCACCGTATTTTTCTGCAAGCTCAATGGACCTTTTAGAGTTATCTAAATTTGTACCAATGTTTACAATATTGCCAACACAGTCATTTAAGCAGTCACGAATAGCGCCGTCAGTGCCACCCTCATATTCATTTATAAATCGCACATCATCATAGTGCGCGTGTGTATCAAATAATTTCATTTTTCCTCTATTTCATAAAAAAGCAGAGAAGCCTCTGCTTTTTTATCTTTAATTTTTATCTCACTCTTTCACCGTTTAAATAGCCTCCATCCTTGAGGGAGGGGGACCACGATAGTGGTGGAAGGAGTATTATCTTACTCTTTCTCCATTAGGTGTATCCTTATCAAGAAACACAACTCTGACAGTTTCCTCGCCGGATGCAAGAATCATACCGTTGCTTTCAATTCCGCATAATTTAGCAGGAGCTAAGTTAGCAACAATAATAACCTTCTTGCCAATTAAATCCTCA